>JALSHK010000070.1 GCA_026982275.1 Paracoccaceae bacterium
CGCGCCTCATTCGCAGCTATGGCACCGATGCCGGAAAAATACTCGGCAGCGCCGAGGTGGCGGATGATCTCGGCCAGGATTTCGGAGCCGGACTGCGCGAAGCCGAAGTGAAATGGCTATGCGAAAAAGAATTTGCCGTTACCGCAGAAGATATCCTGTGGCGGCGCACCAAACTGGGGCTGCATTTTGCGCCCGAGCAGGTCAAGCTGCTGGAAAGCTGGCTGGCCGAACAAAACCGACATAAAAACATAAGAAAAGTGTCGTGAAACGAGAATAACCATCTACCACAAACCTAAGTAACGGGAGAAGAAAATGCGAATTACGAAATATGTATTGGGGGCGCTTACCGCCGCCTCGTTTTCGACAGGCGCCTATGCGCAGGTCGAGATCCAGTGGTGGCACGCCATGGGTGGTGCAAATGGCGAGCGGATAGACCGCATGGCTGCCGAATTCAATGCCATGCAAAGCGATTATGTGGTCATGCCTTCCTACAAAGGCAATTATACCGAGACTATGACAGCGGCAATCGCGGCCTTCCGCGCGGGTGAGCAGCCGGCGATTGTGCAGGTTTTCGAGGTGGGAACCGCCACAATGATGGCCGCCGAGGGTGCGGTATATCCGATCACAGAGCTGATGGCCGATGCGGGGGTGGATTTCGACCAATCGATCTATCTGCCCGGGGTCGTATCCTATTACCAAACCTCCGAGGGCGATCTGCTGTCGATGCCGTTCAACTCATCAACTCCGGTATTGTGGTATAATCAGGATGCCTTTACCGCTGCGGGCATTGAAAGCCCGCCCACCACATGGGACGAAGTGAATGTGGCTGCACAAAAGCTGCTCGATAGCGGCATGGATTGCGGCTATTCTTTCGGGTGGCAAAGCTGGGTGATGATCGAAAATTACAGCGCCTGGCATGATCTGCCGCTTGGCACTCTGGAAAACGGCTATGGCGGGCTGGAAGCGCGTTTCACCTTCAATAATGACGCGGTGGTCAACCGCCTGCAATCCATTGCGGATAGCCAAGAGAGCGGTATCTTCAAATATGGCGGCCGCCGTGGTGACAGCCTTTCGATGTTTACATCGGGTGAATGCGGCATGTGGATGAACTCTTCGGCCTATTATGGCTCGATGGTGGATCAGGCCGAGTTCGAATTTGGCCAGACCATGCTTCCTCTGGATACCGATGTGGCTGAAGCACCGCAAAACTCGATCATTGGCGGCGCGACTCTCTGGGTGCTGCGCGGCAAGGACGAGGCCCAGTATAAAGGTGTGGCCGACTTCATGACCTACCTGTCCTCGGACGAGGTGCAGGCTTGGTGGAGCCAGGAGACCGGCTATGTGCCGATCACCATAGGGGCAAGTGATCTCAGCGCCGAGCAAGGGTTCTATGAGGAAAACCCCGGCACCGATACCGCTTTCAAGCAATTGACCCTCAACACCCCAACCGCCAACTCCCGTGGTTTGCGTTTTGGCAATTATGTGCAGGTGCGCGATGTGATCAACGAAGAGCTGGAAGCGCTCTGGGCCGGTGATAAAACCGCGCGCGAAGCCATGGATACGGCTGTTGAACGCGGTAATGCGCTGCTCGCCAAATTCGAGCGCGCCAATAATTGAAGCCAACCGGCTCTCCGCTGATCGCGGGGGGCCAACCTTTGGGGGGAAACATGCTAAAACGGGTGCATTTCAGGCCATCCTTGCTGCCTTTCATGCTGGTAGCGCCACAAATTGCGGTGACGCTGGTTTTCTTTATGTGGCCCGCTGCGCAGGCGCTTTATCAATCCTTGCTGATTGAAGATGCCTTTGGTTTCAAAACGGAATTTGTCTGGTTCGAGAATTTTCAGATCCTCTGGGAGGATTCGTATTATGTTGCGGCCTTTCAGCGGACCGCCTTGTTTTCGGTGACGGTTGCGGCGCTGGCGATGGGCAGCGCTCTGGTGCTGGCAGCCATGGTGGACCGGATTATCAAAGGCGTGCTGGTCTACCGCACCATGCTGATCTGGCCTTATGCTGTGGCACCGGTAATAGCCGGCGCGCTCTGGGTGTTTATGTTTGATCCAACCCTGGGCATTTTTGCCTATGCGCTCAATACTATCGGCTATGACTGGAACCACAAGCTCGACGGTGACCAGGCCATGACGCTGGTGATTATCGCCGCCACATGGAAGCAAATCGCCTATAACTTTCTGTTTTTTGTGGCCGCCATTCAAAGTATCCCAAGATCATTGATCGAAGCAGCGGCCATTGATGGCGCTGGTCCGATGCGCCGGTTCTGGAGTATTATCTTCCCGCTCATTACCCCGACCACGTTTTTCTTGCTGGTGGTCAATATCGTTTATGCGTTTTTCGATACTTTCGGGATTATTCACGCCATCACCCAGGGCGGGCCGGCCAAGGCTACCGAAATCCTCGTTTACAAGGTTTACAATGACGGGTTTATCGGGCTGGATCTGGGCGGATCAGCCGCGCAATCGGTGATATTGATGGCGATTGTTATTGTGATCACTGTGATCCAGTTCCGCTATATCGAGCGAAAGGTTGAATACTGATGATCGAAAATCGACCCTTTGTGACCGTATTGGCCCATATTACCCTGGTTCTCGGCGTGCTTATTGTGGCTTTTCCGATCTGGATCACCTTTGTGGCCGCAACCCATGATGCGGTGCGGATGACGCAGGTCCCCCTTCCGCTGTTGCCCGGGGACCAGTTTTTCATCAACCTGAAAACTGTTTTGTTTGAGGGGGTTGGTGGCTCCGGCGCGGTGCCGGTCTGGCTGATGATGACCAATTCATTGATCATGGCCATGCTGATCGCGCTGGGCAAAATCGCGATTTCCCTGCTCTCGGCCTTTGCCATTGTCTATTTCCGCTTCCCGTTTCGCATGGGTTTTTTCTGGATGATTTTCATGACCCTGATGCTGCCGGTCGAGGTGCGGATATTGCCGACCTTCGAGGTAGTGGCCAATCTGGGTATGCTGAATTCATACTGGGGCATGACAGTGCCGCTGATTGCCTCGGCCACGGCCACCTTTATGTTCCGGCAGGTGTTTTTGACCATCCCAGACGAAATGCTGGAAGCCGCAAGGGTGGATGGCGCGGGGCCGATGCGGTTTTTCTGGGATATTCTTATTCCGCTCAGCCGCACCAATATCGCGGCGTTGTTTGTAATCCTGTTTATCTATGGCTGGAATCAATATCTGTGGCCGCTTCTGATCACCACGGATAGCGGCTATTTCACGGTTGTGATGGGCATCAAGCAAATGCTGGAAAGTGCCGAGCAATCTCCGGTGTGGAACCTGATTATGATGACGGCTTTGCTGGCGATGCTGCCGCCGATTATTGTGGTGTTGAGCATGCAGAAGATGTTTGTCAAAGGCCTGACCGAGACAGAAAAATAAGGAATTATCATGGCGAATATCACCCTTGAGGGCATTAAAAAATCCTACGGAAAAACCGAAGTGATCCACGGGATCGACTGGGAGATTGAAGATGGCGATTTTGTCGTTATCGTCGGGCCCTCGGGCTGCGGAAAATCCACTCTTTTACGCATGATTGCGGGGCTTGAAAGCATTACCGATGGCAAAATATCCATCGGCGATACTGTGGTGAATGATCTGGAGCCGAGCCAGCGCAATATCGCGATGGTTTTCCAGAATTACGCCCTGTATCCGCATATGACGGTCTATAAAAACATGGCTTACGGGCTGAAGCTGAAAAAACTGCCGAAAGACGAGATCGAGGCGCGGGTGCAAAAAGCGGCCAGGATCCTTGAGCTGGAAGATTATCTTGATCGCCTCCCGCGCGCGCTTTCGGGCGGGCAGCGCCAGCGCGTGGCGATGGGCCGCGCGATCGTGCGAGAGCCGGCGGTCTTTTTGTTTGACGAGCCGCTCTCCAATCTCGATGCCAAGCTGCGGGTGCAAATGCGCCTCGAGATCAAGAATCTTCAACAAGAACTGGGCATTACCAGCGTGTATGTCACCCATGATCAGGTGGAGGCGATGACGCTGGGGGATCAATTGGCGGTGCTGAATGGCGGCTATGTGGAGCAGCTAGGCACCCCGATCGAGATCTACGAGCGCCCCGCCTCGACCTTTGTAGCGGGCTTTATCGGCTCGCCTTCGATGAACCTGATCGATGGTGAAATGGATGGTGAGGGCAAGGGGATATTGCTGCCCGGCGGCTCCAGCATCCCGCTTGGCGAGGCACGGCCTGCCTTGGCGGGCCTGCCGGTCACGCTGGGCATCCGGCCCGAGCATTTCAGCCTGAATGGTGGCGATTTTACGGTGCCGCTCAAGGTGAATGTGGTGGAGCAGCTCGGGGCCGATACGCTTGTGCATGGCCATCTCGGTGAAAGCGCAGCGCCTCTGGTTTTGCGGCTTGAAGGGGTGCAAAGCCTGAATGCGGGCGGTATTGTGCAAGTGGGCATTCCGCAAAATGCACTGCATGTTTTTGATAGAGCCAGCGGCAAGCGGGTGGATTAGAGCAAATCCGGTCCAATTGAATGCACCGCATAAGCCGAACGCATTTGCAGGTGCAAACGCTGCCCCGGTTTGCGCGGTAAATACACGAATCCGGTTAGATTGGATGCGCTCTGATCCGCCCCTCCGGCAGGCAGCTAGGCCTTAGCTTCCGGTTTTTTCTTGGCGGCGGGTTTCTTTTTCGCCACAGCTTTCTTTTTGGCCGGCGCTTTTTTCTTTGCGGCGGCTTTTTTTGCGGGCTTCTTCTTGCCCTTGGTGGCCGCCTTGGCATTCACCAGCTCGATCGCCAGCTCTATTGTCACATCTTCCGGCTCTTTATCCTTGGGCAGGGTCGCGTTGATCTTTTCCCATTTGATATAAGGGCCATAGCGGCCTTTCATAATGTTCATCTCGCCGCCGTCCGGATGCTCGCCCAGGGCCTTGATCGGCTCGGCGGCCTGCCCGCGGCCACGGCCCGGAGGCTTGCTGGCGATCATTTCGACCGCGCGATTCATGCCGATGGTGAAGATCTCGTCACCCTCGGGAATATTCACATAGGTTTTCGCGGGCTTTTTGCCCTTTTCCTCGGCGGGCTTGGTCCACAAAATATAAGGGCCATAAGGGCCGATAGCGGCGGTAATCACCCCGCCCTCGGGGTGGTCGCCAATGGTGCGGGGCAGGCTAAGCATTTGCAACGCCAATTCCAGCGTCATATCGGCGGGGTCCGAGCTTTTGGGCACGGAGGCGCGTTTGGGCTTGGGCATTTCCTCGGTTGGCTCGCCCAGCTGCACATAGGGGCCAAAGCGCCCCGCGCGCAGGGTCACCGGCACGCCTTCTTCGTTTTGCCCCAGCACCTTGCCATCCAGACCGGCCATGTCACCGCCAATGGCCTCGCCTGCGAGCGGGCGGG
>JALSHK010000071.1 GCA_026982275.1 Paracoccaceae bacterium
GGTATTGCCGGGGCCACGATTTCCACCGCGACTGCCTATATCGCCGATATCAGCGCCCCCGAGGCGCGCGCGAAGAATTTCGGCATGGTCGGGGCCACCTTCGGTATCGGTTTTATTCTGGGTCCGGCGCTTGGCGGGCTTCTCGGTGCTATCGATATCCGGCTGCCGTTTTTTGCCGCTGCGGGGTTTGCCGGGCTGAATTTCCTGTTTGGTATGTTTTTCCTGCCGGAATCCTTGCCGGTTGAAAAACGGCGAAAATTCACATGGGAGCGCGCGAACCCCTTCAAGGCCTTGCGCTACATTGCTACGGTGAAAGCCTTGCGGCGTTTGGTATTTGTGGTGTTTTGCCTGATGCTGGCCGGTTATGTCTATCCGGCGGTCTGGAGCTTTTATGGCAAAGAAAAATTCGGCTGGGACACAACCATCATCGGCTTTTCTCTGGCGGGATACGGGCTGGGCGTGGTTTTTGTGCAGGGGGTGCTGATCCGCTGGCTGCTGCCACAATTTGGCGAGCGCGGCACGGTGCGGATCGGTATTTCCGCGATTATTCTGGCGATGATCGGCATTACTTTTGCCATCGAAACATGGATGATATTCGCCATGATCGCCATGGCGGCATTAGGGGAGGTGGCCGGCCCCGCGATCAGTGCCATGTTGTCAAAAAGGGTGGCGGATTCCGAGCAGGGCGGGCTGCAAGGCTCGCTTGGCAGTCTGGAATCGCTGGCGGCGATCATTGCGCCGCCGGTTTTTGCCGGGCTGTTCAAGCTGTTCACGACCGAAGGCTGGTTTTATTTCCCCGGAGCGCCGTTTTTGCTGGCGGCGCTGATCGTGCTGCTGGGCCTGGCGGTATTTTTGCGGATGCCCCGTTAGCGGCAATAGGCGCCGCCGCGATATTGCGCGGTATCCAGATGCAGGTTGTCTTGGTGAAACCGGTCTGCATTCGGCCCAAGCACGGTGCCAAACGGGCCGCAGGCGCTATCCACCAGCGCCCTGATTGCCCGCCCCTCGCGGTTGGTTTTTCGCCAGTCATATTCGATGCTCAGCTCGGTGCCATTTGCCAGCGTAAACGAGCCAATATCGATGGCATTTCCCAATGCATGCTCCGAAAGCCGCGCGCCCCTTTGGCTATTGCGCGATCGACAGGCATAAGAGGCCAGCACCCGCATGCCGGTAATGCGGCTGCGCAGGGTTCGCACCGCGTCTTGCGCGTCATTTTCAACCCAGCCCGCCAGAGCATTCGCGGTGCGGCAGTTCAACGTCGCTGGGGTGGAAAGCGCAACCCCTGCCACCACATGCACCGCCACGGGGTTATCAATGCCGCATTGGCCGTTGGATATAGCGGGCAGCACTTCGCCGAGCAGGGCAGGGTTGTTGCACAGGCGCGAAAGGCTTTCATGCTCGCCGGAATAGGCCGAAAGATCAGGGATGCCGGCACGGGTGCAGGCGCTTAGGATAAAAAGGGCTAAAATGCTGAAACGCATATCATTTCTCCGGTTTGATCCGCCCGAAATCGGCGGCATCGGTATCTTGGCCCGCATCGATAATACTACGCCGGATATCCCGGGTGCGGGTGAAATAATCAAACATAAAATCGCCATCCCCAATGCGGATCGCGCGCTGAAGCGCCAAAAGCTCTTCGGTAAAGCGGCCCAGCACCTCCAGCGTGGCGTCTTTGTTATTGAGAAAAACATCGCGCCACATGGTGGGATCAGAGGCGGCGATGCGGGTGAAATCGCGAAAGCCGGCGGCGGAATAATTCACCACCTCGGTTTTGGCCACCTTGTTCATGCCATCGGCCACGCCCACCATGGTATAGGCTATCAGGTGCGGGGTGTGCGAGATCACGGCAGCCACCAGATCATGGTGGTCGATCTCCATCAGCTCCACATTGGAGCCAAGCGCGGTCCAGAAGGCGGAGAGCCGCTCCACCGCATCGTGGTCGCTATCGGGCAGGGGGGTGATCAGGCACCAGCGATTGTCAAACAGGGCGGCAAACCCCGATTCGGGGCCGGATTTTTCGGTGCCCGCCATCGGGTGTCCGGGGATGAAATGCACCCCGCGCGGCATATGCGGGCCGATGGCATCCGCTACCGCGCGCTTGACCGAGCCAACATCGGTGATGGTGCAGCTTTCGGCAAGGTGGGGCGCGATTTCCTTGGCAAGGGTTTCCATCGCTCCCACCGGCACGCAGAGGATGACCAGATCCGCGCCCTGCACCGCCTCGGCGGCACTCTCGAATACCGCATCCACCAGCCCGATTTCCAGCGCGGTATCGCGGGTGGCTTTTGAGCGCGCGGTACCGGTGATGCGCGCTGTCATGCCCGCGCGGCGCATGGCGAGGCTGATGGAGGAGGCCAGCAAGCCCAGCCCGATCAGGGCGACGTGTTTATACTGGCTCATGCGCGTGCGCCTTTCATAAAACCGGTGAGGGCGGCGGCCACGGCGCGGCAGGCGATCTCGTCGCCAATGGTGATGCGCAGATATTCGGGCAGCCCATAGCCCCCCAGCGCCCGCACCACCAGGCCTTTGGTTTGCAAATAGGCATCCGCCTCGGCGGCGGCCTGCTCGCTGGCAAAGCGCGGCACAATGAAATTGGCGAAGCTTTCATCCGTGGGCAGGCCGATGGCGATCAGCGCCTCGCGCAGCCAGCCCCGCCATTTGGCATTTTCCACGCGGCATTTTTCGGTATATTCCACATCCAGCACCGCGGCTTGGGCGGCTTTCAATGCGGCCGCCGACACATTAAACGGCCCGCGCACCCGGTTGAGCGCATCGATCACATGCGCCGGCCCGTAGCCCCAGCCGATGCGCGCGCCGCCAAGGCCGTAAATCTTGGAAAAGGTGCGGGTCATCACCACGTTATCGTGCGCGTCTACCAGCGCGGCATGGCCGTTAAAGCCCTCGATGAATTCGGCATAGGCCCCGTCCAGCACCAATAGCGCTTGCGGGGGGATCCCCTCGGCGAGGCGTTCGATCTCGGCCTCTGAAATCAGGGTGCCGGTGGGATTATTCGGGTTGGCGATAAAGACAAGGCGGGTGCGCAGGGTGCAGGCGGCCAGCAGCGCATCCACATCCGCATGCCGGTTGGTCTCTTTGGCCTGCACGGGGGTGGCCCCCGCCGCCATCGCCGAAATCGGATACATCGAAAAGCCGTATTGGCTATAAAGCACCTCGTCGCCTTCGCCGGCATAGGTATTGCACAGAAAGGCGATGATCTCGTCGGATCCTGCACCGCAAATCACCAGATCCGCCGCTACTCCATGCACCTTGGCAATGGCCTCGCGCAGCTCCGCATGGTCTGAATCCGGATAGGTTTCCAGTGAGGCGGCGGCCTCGATATAGGCTGCGCGCGCCAAGGGGCTGGGGCCAAGCGGATTTTCGTTGGAGGAAAGCTTGGTAATGCGATTGCCGCCTGTCGCCGTGCTTTTTCCCGCCACATAGGGCGAGATATTCAGAATGCCCGGCTGGGGGATGATGGTCTTGTGGCTCATAGGTTCCTCGGTTTTCTCCTAGTCTTAGCGGGGATTGGGGCGCTTGGCCAGAGGCGGGATATTGAATGCGGCGACAGCGGATCAGAAGAAGGTTTGCGGGTCGATATCCAGCGCGATCCGCAAATTCGCGGGCTTGTTTACCGGCTTCACCCATTGCCGCAGGGCCTTTTGCAGCGGCGCGGCTTTGGTGGCTTTGATCAGCAGGCGCACGCGGTAGCGATCGCGGATCTTGGCAATGGGCGCGGCGGCGGGGCCGAATATTTGCGCGCCGATGGCCAGCAGGGGCTGGGCATTGCGGGCCAGATGACTGGCGATTTCAAACGCCTGCTCCTGCTTGGGGCTGGAGACAATCACCCCCGCAAGCCGACCATAAGGGGGCATATGGGCCTCAAGCCGCGCCTTGGCCTCGGCCTGCCAAAAGGCTTCTTCATCGCCCGAAAGAATGGCGGTAATCACGGGGTGATCGGGCTGGAAGCTTTGCAACAGCGCGCGCCCGGGCTTATCCGCCCGCCCCGCGCGCCCCGCCACCTGCCGGATAAGCTGAAAGCTTTTCTCGGCGGCGCGCAGATCCCCGCCTTGCAGGCCAAGGTCGGCATCGATCACGCCCACCAGCGTGAGATGCGGAAAATTATGCCCCTTGGCGACCATTTGCGTGCCGATAATGATATCGGCCTCGCCCGCCGCAATCGCCTCTATGCGCTCTTTTAAGCCGCGCGCGGAATCCGACAGGTCCGAGGATAGGATCTCCACCTTCGCCTCGGGAAAAACTTCCGCCACCTCCTCGGCAATCCGCTCCACCCCCGGCCCGAGCGCTGCCATTTTGCCGCTCACCTCGCAGCTCGGGCAGGTGTCGGGAACGGGCTTCCACGCGCCGCATTGATGGCAGATCAGGCGGTTCTGGAACTTATGCTCCACCATACGGGCATCGCAGCTATCACAGCCCACCTGCTCGCCACAAGCGCGGCATAGGGTGAGCGGGGCAAAGCCGCGGCGGTTGAGGAACAAGAGCGATTGGCTGCCCTCGGCATAGGATTTGCGCATTTCATCACGAAGGGTCGGCGATATCCACTGGTTGGGTTGCATCACCTCGCTGCGCATATCAATCGCGGCCATTTCGGGCAGCTTGGCGGTGCCGAAACGCTCGGGCAGATCAAGGCGGGTGTATTTGCCCGCATCCGCATTGGCCCATGTCTCCAAGCTCGGTGTGGCCGTGGCCAGCACCACGCTGGCGCGGGTGATCGAGGCGCGCAGCACCGCCATATCACGGGCGTGGTAATAAACCCCCTCCTCCTGCTTATAGGAGCCGTCATGCTCCTCATCTACCACGATCAGCCCGAGATCCTGAAACGGCAGGAATAAAGCCGAGCGCGCGCCCACCACCAGCTGCGCCTCTCCCGCCGCCACCGCGCGCCAGCAGCGGCGGCGCTCGGACATGGTCGCCCCTGAATGCCATTCGGCAGGGCGGGCCCCAAAGCGGGCCTCGAGGCGCTCGAGGAAGTCCACCGTGAGGGCGATTTCGGGGAGTAGCACGAGGCCTTGACGGCCCTGCGACAGCACCTCGGCCACCGCCTCAAGGTAAACCTCGGTTTTGCCCGAGCCTGTGACCCCCTTTAGCAATGTGGTATTATATGCGCGGGATTTCACAGCCGAGCGCAGAGCCAAAGCGGCCTTGGTTTGTAATTCCGAAAGCGCTTTGCCCTTGTGCAGGGGGTCAAGATGCGGATAGGGCGGGTCGCGCGGGGCGTCCTCTACCAACAGCGCGCCTTGCTTTATAAGGCCGCTCACCCCCCCTGCCGAAACCCCCGCGAATTGCGCCAGCTCGCTGGGCGCAAAGGG
>JALSHK010000072.1 GCA_026982275.1 Paracoccaceae bacterium
CCAATCGCTCAAAAGCCGGGCTTCGGAAAAGCCGATATCCAGATCCTGCGCCACCCGTTTTGCCGTGGCGGGCATCACCTGCATCAACCCCAGCGCCCCGACGGGCGAGCGGGCGCGCTCGTTCATTTCGCTTTCCTGCCGCGCGATCGAGAGCGCCAGCTCGGGGGGCACAGGGCTTTGCAGATCCGCCAGCCCGTGTAGCGGATAATAGGGCGTGGGCAGGATGGTGCCGCGCAGCGCCGCCTGCTTGGCCACCCGCAGCGCGATATGGGGCTGCTCCAGATCCAGCAATAGCTGGGCCATGGCGGCGCGATCGCGCGCAGGCAGGCTCGCCGCCGCATGGGTCAAAAACATCCGCGCCCGCCCCGGCTCGGCGGCAAAATAAAACAGCACGCCGGCGCGCACGGGGTCGCTGCCCAGAAACGGCGCACGGGTCCAGTCCGGCGGGAATTTCGCGCCTGAAAGGGCCGCATCGGGCGGCAGGCCAATACGCGAGGCGGCAAGCTGGCCATAAAAGCTGGTTTGATAGGTGGCGGCATTGCCATAGGCTTCGCGGGCTTTGGCCCCGTCATTCAGTGCCATATAGGCCTCGCCCAGCCAATAGCCCGCCCGCCCGCGCGAAATAGGCGAGGCCACCGCCGCGCGAAACGCCTGGAAATGCGCCAAGGCGCGGCGAGGATTGTTTTGCTTGCGCAAGCTGATATAGCCGGCCAGCCACTCCAGATCGGCATAGCTGCTGCCCGAGGTCAGATAATGCTGGCTGGCCAGACGATAAGCCACATCAAAATCTCCCGCGCGCATCGCTTCCCGCGCCAAGCGGCGGCGCTGGCTGGCCCATTTGGCGGGCTGCCCGAGGCTTGCCGCGCTTTGGGAGCGAAGCAATAACAGCTCGATCGCGCTATCGGTAAAGCCCTTTGAAAGCCGCCATTTATAGCGGTCATAGGCCAGGCCCGGAGCGCTTGCCAGATTGCGCGGAATGGCGGAAATCAGGGTGTCCACCCCGTTTGATCTTTCTTGCAAAGCCAGTCGTGCCCTTGCCAGCGCGCGCTGGCCCGCGCTTACCAGCGGCAGCATCGCGCGGGCGGCATCCCTTTTGCCGGACCATAGCAATTGATCCAGCCGCGCGCTGTGCTCATCCGCCAGCACCCGCCGGTAATTTTGCAAGAATTGCGCCCGCTCTTCTTCCGTCAACTCTATATTTCGCCAGGCCTCGGCAACCACCGCCCGCGCTTCTTCGCGGGGCAAGGCGCGGGCATAGCGCAGCACACCGCTTCCCGTTTGCGGTTTGCGCTCGGAAAAATACGCCAGAACCCGGGCATTGGACAAGGTTTCGGGCATCGCGGCCTCGCCCTGGCGCGCAATTTTGGCCAAGCCCGGCCAATCTGCATTTTCGGTCAGAAAATTTTCATATGCGGAGAAACGGCCCTCCCCCGCACGCAGGGCATACCATTCGATGATTTCCAGTGCGATCGGATCGGAAACTCTCGCTGCGCGTTGGCGTGCCAAGGCCCAGTCACTTACCGTAACAGCCTCGATTGCCGAGGCGAATTGCCTGCCGTCTTCCTGCGGAGATTGCGCCCAAGCCGGCGCGGCCAGCCATAAAATGACCAGAAGAATATATTTCATGATGCTCTGCCTGCGTTTTGTTTTTTTCCTTCCTAACACAGATTTCCTCCCGCGTCTTGGCTTCATGCGGGCGATGCCATCACAAAAGCGGGAAACTGCCGGATAATCGCCGCACGGTCTTTTTCATAGCGCGCCTCAAGAGCGGCTTGCGTAGCCTCGTCCCAGAACCCCTCCGTCAGTGGTGGCTGTTTGAGGCGAATTAGCGCCCGGACCTCGTCTGCGCCCTCTCCGGCCTGCACGGCTTGCTCGTATAGTCTGGTCTGGCGAGCCGACATGCTGCGATTCCAGCGGTAATGCGGATTGTATTCCAGCTTTTCGGCCAGCGGGCCCAGAAGACGGAAAAGCTGGTCAGGACCAAAGCGGGGGGCGGGGGAATACTCGACTATCACCAGCTCTGATTCCGGAAACACCGCCGCGATATCCTCCAGCAGATCACCCCAGCCCCGCTCCAGCCCCAAAACAAGCTCGGCGCATAAATCGCGCGGCACAACAGGGCGAACCGGCGACAGCCAGCGCCCATATGCAGAGGAAAAAAAGCTGCTATAGGGGCGGATGGCAATCAATACCTTTTCCGGCGCTTCGGGCAACATCTGCTGCAAGCGCAGCAATCGGGCGCGGCAATCGGGATAGAATTGCTGGTGGCTGAATATCCCGTTTAAGAAACCGATGAAATTCTCGTCGGATATAACAAGCCGTGCATCAGGCGCGATATTCGCCATCTGTAGCATTTTAGCAAATTCCCCGCCGCTGGAGGGCAGGGGCTGCGCCGGATTCAGACGCGATGTCAGCACCTCTTTTGTGACGGCTTGAGAAGGCGAAGCCACACCCGCCGCTGCCAGAAGCGGGACATTTTTGGCGAGCACCCCCTGAATATGGGTGGAGGCCGTGCGATGCGCACCGAGGTGGAGGCTGATCTGTGGCAAATCCGGTATCCTGTTTGTGGCTGCCAGAATTAGCGCGCAACCGGGCGTGGCGCAAGCACTACGCTTGCGGTTTGGCAAATTCCGGTTTAGGGTCGCGGCGCTTTGTATTGTGCAGAGCCACGATCCCCATCCTCAGGAGGCAACAATGTTTACAGGGTCCATCCCCGCACTCGTAACCCCATTTTCAGATGGCGGGGTAGACAAAAAGGCGCTGAAGGCCTTGGTGGAATGGCATATTGCCGAGGGCAGCTCTGGCGTTGTGCCTGTGGGCACCACTGGCGAAACCCCGACCCTGAGCCATGACGAGCATCGCGATGTGGTGCGGATCTGTGTAGAGACCGCTGCGGGCCGCATTCCGGTAATTGCCGGTGCGGGAAGCAATTCCACCCGCGAAGCCACCGCGCTCACGCAATTTGCGCAAGAGGTGGGCGCGGATGCGGCGCTGGTCGTGACCCCTTATTACAACAAGCCCACCCAGCGCGGCATGCTCGCCCATTACGAAGCCATTCTGGAAGCCAGCAATATTCCGGTGATCATCTATAATATCCCGGGGCGTTCCATTGTGGATATGAGCCCCGAAACCATGGGAAAGCTGGCCAAGCACAAAAATATCATCGGGGTAAAGGATGCTACGGGTGATATCACCCGGGTTTCGCACCAGCGCGCCACCTGCGGCCATGATTTCTGCCAGCTTTCGGGCGAGGATGCCTCGGCGCTAGGGTTCAATGCCCATGGCGGGGTGGGGTGCATTTCGGTAACGGCCAATGTGGCGCCTCGCCTGTGCGCCGAATTTCAGGCGGCAACACTTGCGGGGGATTATCCCGCGGCGCTGGCGCTTCAGGATAAGCTCCTGCCTCTGCATAGCGCGATCTTTATCGAGCCGGGCGTGGCAGGCGCAAAATATGCGCTGTCGCTCCTTGGCAAGTGTAATGAAGATGTGCGCCGCCCGCTGACCACATTGCTGGACGAAACCAAAGCGCATATCAAAACCGCAATGGAATTTGCCGGCCTGCTTTAACGGCGTGAATAGCGGCAGGCAGAGCTTACGCCCTGCGGGCGGCTTTTTGCCAAAGGCAAAAATGCGTGTGCGACGCGGTGGCGGCGCGTTTCCCGCTGCAATCATCTGAAACCTCGCGCACGCGCCGCGGCAAGCCTCTGCGCTAATGGCGCGCATTTTTAAACGGTTGAGACCGGAAACAAGGGCCAAGCGCGGCGCGGGGCTGACATTTCTGCGCTCACGACGCTGGATGCGCCGCAACCGGCGCTTCAGCCTTTGCGCCGCAAAGCCGCCCAAAGCAGAGGCGCGCCGGTGATCAGCCCCAGCCCGAGCACCACCCATGTGGCAGCCCCCATATCGCCGCTGGCCACCTCGCCGCCAAAATGGGCCAGCAGGTAAGACGCTGGAATGATCCCTGCTAGTGTGGCCAACGCAAAACGCCAGAATCGCAATGCGCTTAGGCCCGCCGCATAGGAAATCAGATCAAAGGAAATAAACGGCATCAGCCGGGAGAGCAGCACGGTTATCGTCAGCGCGTTTTGCGAGCCAAGCAAGCCCATATCGGCCTTTGACCCAAGCCATTTCAGTATCGCCTTCCGCCCCATGCTGCGCGCCAAGCCAAAGGCAATCAGCGCACCGGCCTCTGCCCCGATCACGATATAAACGGTGCCATAGGTGTGGCCATAAGCTGCGCCTGCCGCCAGCGCAATCGGCGCACTGGGAATCGGGCTGGCCACCACCGCCACCATCATCAGGGCAATCACGACCAGCGGCCCCCAGAAGCCCGCCTCGCTGACCCAGCGATCGATGGTATCGCGGCTCATATCCGCCTGCAATTCCGCCAGTAGCCCGGAGCGCCATGCATAGACCAGCCCCGCCAGCACCAGCAGCGCAAATACCCCTTCCAGCATCAATATTCTTGATCGCTTCATCCGCCTGCCTATCCCCGAACAAGCCCGAGCTTAGGAGCCAGATCAAAGGAAGGCAAGCCGCGCATCTGGACATTGACGGGCCGGATGGCTACATCATCCCCATGGCACCCAAAGGCAAGCAAAACCCGAATAACAAGAGCGTCGCGGAGAACCGCAAGGCGCGCTATCATTATGCCATCGAAGACACGCTGGAATGCGGGCTGATGCTGGAAGGCTCGGAGGTAAAAGCCATGCGTGCGGGCGGGGTGAATATCGCCGAAAGCTATGCCACGATCGAGGATGGCGAGCTGTGGCTGATCAATTCCCATGTGCCAAAATACGAACAGGCCAAAACCTTCCAGCATGAAGAACGCCGCCGGCGCAAGCTTTTGGTAAGTAAGCGCGAGCTGGGAAACCTTCATAAAAACATTGGCCGACAAGGCATGACTCTGGTGCCGCTCAAGATATATTTCAACAATAAAGGCCGCGCCAAGCTTTTACTCGGGATCGCCAAGGGCAAAAAAATACAAGACAAGCGCGCCACCGAGAAAAAGCGCGATTGGCAAAAGCAGCAAGGCCGGATTTTGCGTGACCGGGGTTGAGTGGCTTTTGATCAGTAAAATCCTGCCCGATTTGACCGTTAGAAAAAGCGGGATAGACGAAGGTTTATGGTCGCCGGCGGGCGCAAATAGATGCCAGAGCCGGCAGAGGTTTCCCGACCGCCGAATTCTGTGCCGCTCGGGCCAAAGCCCTTGCTGGCGCTAAGCGAAATATCCAGATTATCCGTGGGAGAAACGGCCAATCGCACATTTGCAACCATACTGCCATCATTGAGACTGGTGATCAGCACCGGC
>JALSHK010000073.1 GCA_026982275.1 Paracoccaceae bacterium
CTGGAATTCGCCGGCAAAACCAGCGCCAGCAAGCGCGCAGAGCTGGCGGAGACGCTGCGCGAGGCCGGGCTTTCGGCCTGCATCCTAACGCTGCCGGACTCCATCGCATGGCTGCTCAATATTCGCGGGTCAGACATCGCCAACACCCCCGTGCCGCTGGCCTTTGCCATTCTACATACCGATGCCCGCGTCACGCTTATCACCAATCCCGCAAAATCCAGCCCCGAGCTGGCCGCCCATCTTGGCCCCGATGTCACCATTGTCGAAGAGTTTTCAGCCGCCCTTCAAAGGCTTGACGGCAATGTCGGGGTTGACCGTGCATCCGCACCCGTTTGGCTGTCCAGCCAGCTCGGCAATCCCGTCAGCTTCGAAGATCATAGCCGCTTCAACCAAAGCAGCGCCCCGCACAGCTCCGGTCCTGAGCCGGTATGGTTCCCCGATCCCTGTATCCTGCCCAAAGCCTGCAAAAACGAGGCCGAGCTGGAAGGCGCGCGCCAAGCCCAGCTACGCGACGCGGCTGCCATGTGCGAATTTCTGGCATGGGTCGATCAGGGGGTGGTGGGCCTCACCGAAATCGATGTGGTCACCAGGCTCGAAGGCTTTCGCGCCCAATCCCGCATGCTGACCGGTATTTCCTTTGATACCATCTGTGGCAGCGGGCCAAACGGTGCGATTATCCATTATCGTGTGGATGAAAACAGCAACCGGATGATTGAAAACAACACCCTGCTTTTGGTGGATAGCGGCGGGCAATATCTGGATGGCACCACCGACATCACCCGCACCGTGATCATCGGCGAGCCGGATGCCGAGATGATCCGGTGTTTCACGCTTGTGCTGAAAGGCATGCTGGCGCTCTCGATGCTTCGTTTCCCGGAAGGCATTGCCGGAAGCCATATAGACAGCCTCGCCCGCTCTGCGCTTTGGGCCGAGGGGCTGGATTACAAGCATGGCACCGGACATGGGGTGGGGGCATATCTGAGCGTGCATGAAGGGCCGGCCCGAATTTCGCGGATCAGCGATATTGCGTTGCAAACCGGCATGATCCTGTCCAACGAGCCCGGCTATTATCGTGAGGGGGAATGGGGCATCCGGATCGAAAATCTGTTTGTCGTCATGCCCGAGGGCAATATTGGCGGCGAGAACAAGATGCGCGGCTTTGAAACCCTGACATGGGTGCCGGTAGACCGCCGCCTGATCGACCCTGCGCGGCTCAGCGCCCCCGAGCGTGACTGGCTGAATGCCTATCATCGCCAGGTCCTGGAGAAAATCGGCGCGCATGTATCGCCCGAAACTCTGGCATGGCTGAAAACGGCCTGCGCACCGGTCTAGCCCGCATCCAATCCAACCGGATTCGTGTATTTACCACGCAACCCGAGGCAGCGTTTCCACCTGTAAATACGTTCGGATTGTGTGGTGAATTCAATTGGACCGGATTTGCTCTAAGCCGTGGCGGGCCTTGGATCTGCGCATAAAAAACGGGCATTTGCCAAGCAAATGCCCGTAGTCTCGGAGGAAAAACTTCTAGTTGGCTTGCCGGCGCAAAAACGCCGGAATATCCACGCGGTCCTGCTCTTCACTTTCCATATCGGGCAGCGGATCGCTATGAGCCCGGCTTCGCATGCTTGGCTGCACACGCGCAGCTGGGGCAGAGCTTTCTTCGCGGGCATGGCCCGTCATCCGGTTGATCAGGTTATTGATTGCAAAACGGGAATGTTTTTCGACCTCCGGCGCAGGTGCGGCTTCCGCTGCAGGCTCTGACTCCGGCTCCGGAATATGTGCGACTGCCGCTTTCAGGCGCCGGGCCGTGGCCGATAGCGGCGGAACAATCTCTTCCGGCACCTCAGCCTCGGGCGCTTCGGGCTGCTCTATCTCGGGCATGGCTTCTGCGGTGATTTCTTCCGTCTCCATCGCTACCTGCTGGTCGATAAAGCTTGGTCCGGTCTCGGCCTCTTCTTCCAACGGCTCGGGTGTAACCTCTTGCTGCTCGGGCTGCAATTTCAGCGGCTCGCGCATGGAGCGGCGGGAAACCGGGGCCGATAGCTCGCCCTCCTCCACATCGATCCCTGTCGCCACCACAGATACCCGCAAGCCGTCCAGCTCGGGATCCAGCGTGGAGCCGACGATGATATGCGCATCCGGGTCCACCTCCTCGCGGATGCGGTTGGCGGCTTCGTCCAGCTCGAACAGGGTCATATCCTGCGAGCCGGTGATATTGATCAACACGCCCTTGGCGGATTTCAGCGAGATTTCATCCAGCAGCGGATTGGCAATCGCCAGCTCGGCAGCCTTCTTGGCGCGATCCTCGCCCGAGGCCTCGCCCGTGCCCATCATCGCCTTGCCCATTTCATCCATCACAGAGCGCACATCGGCGAAATCAAGGTTGATGATCCCGGGGCGAACCATCAGGTCCGTTACACCCTTAACCCCTTGATAAAGCACATCATCCGCCATGGCAAAAGCATCGGTGAAAGTGGTGTTCTCATTGGCAAGACGGAAGAGATTCTGGTTGGGGATGATGATCAGCGTGTCGACCACCTTTTGCAATTCCTCTACGCCGGCTTCGGCCTGCTTCATGCGGCGCGAGCCTTCAAACTGAAACGGCTTGGTCACCACGCCCACGGTCAAAACGCCCAGTTCGCGCGCGGCATTGGCAATCACCGGAGCCGCGCCAGTGCCGGTGCCGCCTCCCATACCCGCCGTAATAAAGCACATATGCGCCCCCGACAGATGATCGATAATCGCATCGATGCTTTCAGTAGCGGCGGCATTGCCGACCTCGGGCTTGGCCCCCGCGCCCAGCCCTTCGGTAATGCGCTCGCCGAGCTGGATTTTTTTCGGGGCCTGGGATTGGGTCAGCGCCTGCGCATCGGTATTTGCCACCACAAATTCCGCACCGTCGAGATTCTTGCTGATCATGTTATTGACCGCATTGCCGCCCGCGCCACCGACGCCAAAAACCGTAATGCGTGGTTTCAGGTCGTTTTTCTCTGGTAACCGAATATTCAAAGCCATGTTCTGTCCGCCTATGCTCATTGCCCCGCCCCGCTAGAGGCTATATTGCCCGATCTGTTGATTCGTTATGCTAGCCCAAAGCCGAGACTCCGTCACGCATTTTTCACAATTTGGCCACAATATACTGTGCCGACCACTATATAGGCGAAATTCCACTTATGGAACACCTATTTACCAGTTTTGCCTGAACCACGCCATTGCCGCCTTAATCCTGCGCGTGCCGATCCGGTCCACCGGCATTTCAAAATCCCAGCATTCATCCATCGGATGGCTGGCATGCAGCGCCAGCCCGACCGCCGCCGAAAACGCACCACCGGCATATACCTGCGGCAAGCCCTGCACCCGAAGCGGCGGCCCGATGCGCACCTGCCCGCCCAGAATGCGCGCCGCCATATCCTCGATTCCGGGGATCTGGCTGGAACCGCCGGTCAATACTATCTGCTGGCTCGGCAGACCATAAAACCCCGAAGCATCCAGCCGCTCGCGCACCTCTTCCAGGATCTCCTCCACCCGTGGCCGCATCACCCCGATCAGCTCCGAGCGCGTTACCATCCGGCGGTCATTTTCCCATTGCGCCATCGGATTGGGCACCTCGATCTCGTAGCGGCTGTCAGAGCCGGTTGCCACCACGCCGCCATGCAGGGTTTTGATCCGCTCCGCATCCTCATAGCTCAAATGCAGCCCCTGACCGATATCGCCGGTGATATGATCCCCGCCGAGGCGAACCGCATCGCCATAAACCATATGCTTGCGAATAAATACGGAAAGAGCCGTGGCCCCGCCGCCGATATCGACAATCGCCGCACCCAATTGTTTTTCGTTTTCCATCAGGGTGGAAACGCCGCTGGCAAAGCCCGAAAAGGACAGCCCCGCCACCTCCAGATCGCAGCGCTGCAAGCATTCAAGCACATTATATACCGGAGCGCCGGTCATGGTCAGCAGATGCATATCCACCGAAAGCCGCGCCCCCACCTGCCCGCGCGGATCACTTAGCCCCGAGCGGTGATCAAGGCTGAAATTCACCGGCAAGGCATGAATGGACTCCCGCTCACCCCCATAAGGCGGCACCGGACAACTGGCCAGAACCCGGCCAATATCGCGCTCGCTCACCTCGCCCTGCTCGACCTCTACCTCTCCCGAAAGCCCATAGGAGCGCGGCCGCCCCCCCGCAAGGCTTACAATCACATGATCGACACGCAACTCCGCCATTTTCTGTGCCTTGGCCACGGCCGAGCGGATGGCCTTTTCGGTCTCTGCCATATCGGATATTTCGCCGAATTTCACCCCGCGAGAGCGGGTAGTGCCCACACCCACCACCCGAAAGCTGCCCGCTCTGGGCAGGGTCACATCCGGGTCTATGCCCTCTGGATCATCAGGCGAAAATTGCAGCACAAGGCAGGTGATCTTGTGCGATCCCACATCCAGCACCGCCATAACACCACGCTTGATCGCGGCTTCGCGGCAACGGCGCATTTCGCGCTGGGTCTCGAATAAATCGTTCATACTGGTTCTCCATCCATACGACCGCGCACCCGGCGCAGCTGATCAAGGGCTTCACTGTTCAATCGGAGTATTTTGCGGTTCGGGTCCCGAAGGTCAATCACAGAAATATCAAGATCCAGAATTCTCCGTTCCTGCTGATCCATCATGATGCCGCGCAGCGCATCCGCCGCATTTACCGCAGGCAACATGATGATTTTATTTGGAAATACAACATCCCAACGCCGCTCGCCCATGCGCAAAAGCCCTAAAAGCCGCTCCGATTCAGGCTCCAGCACCGAGAATATCTCGCGGGCTTCCAGCACGGCCCTATCCGCCCCCTCGCCCACCAGCAACGGCAGATCGGAGCGCACCTGGCGGCGCGGCACTTCGGCCACTTTCACCCCGTTTTCGTCCAGCAGATATATCCGGTTGAGATTGCGCCATACCAGCGCGGGCATGCGCTCGACAATCACCACCTCCAGCACCCCGCCCTCAAAGCGAAGCGAGGCGGATTTCACCGCACTCAACCCCTCGACCAAACCGCGCAGCCGCGCCAGATCGGCATCCAGCAGGCTAACCGGCAAAGCCAGATCCATGATCCCCAGAATCTGCCGCTGCAAATCGGGCGAGCCAACGGGAATGGACACCCGCTCTATCCGAAGCTCGGGACGTGCCGCCACCGCATCTCGCAGGGCCTGTGCCTGCCCCGACACCCAGCCATTCACCGCCGGACTGAGATAGGCCCCGAACAAGC
>JALSHK010000074.1 GCA_026982275.1 Paracoccaceae bacterium
TCTCGGTGGTCATGTTAACGGTGCCACCACCGACAGCATTGGTAACGGTAATCGTATCTGCAGCGGTCATATCAGCGGTGATAAAAGCATTATCCATACTGTTGATCGCGGTGCGAATGCCGTTGGCAACCACTTCTTCAGGTGCGGTTGCCGCCACATCCTCCGCCGTAACCACATAAGATACGGTTTCGCTTCCAATGGTCATGTTGAAAGTATCGCCGGCAGCCAAACCGGCATTGGCAATAACGATATCACCGGTGCCGGCGGCATTGATAAAGGTCGCCGCTGTTGAACCCGTGCCGCCAACCCCGTCAGAACCGGCCAAAGCCGCTTTGACAGCACCCGCAGCGGTGGAAAGGTTTTGACCCGAAACCGCAATGTTGGAAGCTGTCACATTCCCGTTGGCATCGCGATCAAGCGAGGCCAGCACATTTACCGAAGCATTGGAGCCATCCACAAGATTCAGCCCGTTAAACTGCGCGGCATTCACCACAGATCCAACCTGGTTGCGAAGTTCGGAAATATCCGTTTGCAGCTTGGCCTGATCCGCCGACGGATCTTGCGCCGCCACGATCTTGGCTTTGATCTGGCCCAGAAGGCCGGTGATCGACTCAGACGCGGTCCGCGCAACCGCAACCGAGGCCGAGCCGGTGGCGAGCGCATCGGAGATACCTCTGAAACCGTCAACGTCCGACTGCATGGTCTGCGAGATCGCCCAAATAGAAGCGTTATCCCGCGCATTATCCACTTTTCGTCCTGTCGATATCTGGCTCTGGTTTTGGGCCAGATTTTTGTTGATGCTTTGCAGGGTTTGCAGCGCTACCATGGCGCTCTGATTTGTAAGAATACTAGACATCTGTATTTCCTTCGGCGATGCAGCACATTCGGCGCCGCGGTTAAAATAAGGCGTGATTCACGCCCGCTATTTCGCCGTTCTGACGAGAGGTGAAGCCTCGCTCCACTCGTAATCCTTTTCTGATTACCCCCTCATATTCGCCGCCAATCGATAATGAGTTCTTAATTGCAACAGATTGTATTCAAACAATTTTTTATAAATAATCCTTCAAACATCTATATCCGGTGCCCCTTGCCCGGCAAGGTTTGCGACACTTTCATCCGGGTGCCATCTTTGGAATATGTATCCATCTGGATTAGTTTTTCTTCCATATTTTCAATGGCTTTTCTCGCATCTTTCATGCCCTGCATTGATGCCTCCATCAATCCGGCATTGCCTAGCGCCAGATGCTTTATCTCGGCCAGGCGGCCTGAAAGGATCCGCTGCGAGACCGCCCCGCCCTGCACCAGGGATTCGAATAATTGGTCCCTTCTCTCTGAAATTTTCGCCAGATTTTCCAACGGCCCTTCAAGCAAAACCTCGCGCTCGGAATCCAGCGCGGCTATAAGCTGGCGCAGCTTGGCCCGCGCAATCACAGTATCAATCACGGCCAAACTCCCTTGCCCAAAGGCTGTTGAATATCTGCTCGCTTAGTCCTATTCCGCCTTGTTCGGCCATCAAGCGTGCCTGCTCATCCACCATCATTGAGGAAAACGCATCCTCCCCCGCGCCGCCGCCAAATTCGCTACGACCTTTGCCCAGCCCACTGGATTTCAGCATCTCGGACAAAAATGAGGCCTCGAAGGCTTTCGCCACCTCCCGCAGCTCTTGCGCCCGCCCGGATCGCGCCGGAGAATCAGCCGGATTTACAAGCGGAGTTAAAGATATTTCCATAAAATTTCACCTATTTTTGCTGCATTTCCCCAATCTTGCCAGATCACGGTAAATAAATGGTAACCCTTGGCCGCCATATTCAAAGCGACCGTAGAATATGGGTATCCGCATGGAAATCGAGCAAAACGCCACTATATTGAGAATCAAGACCACGCCTGTGGCTTCCGCCACGCTGTTGGCATCAGAGCCGATAGCCGCCGGGGATTCGCTATTACCGGAAACAGGATTTTTGACCCTTCTGGAAGGCGAAAAGGAAATACCCGCCGAGCCAGAATTAGGCCCGGACACAATCTCTATTGCACCAGCCCCCCGGATTACAGACCAGGCTGCGCAAGAGCCGGAAGCCGGCACGATGAAAGCGCCGGATTCCACCGCTGGATCCCCGTTGACTCCGGTTCTGCCAGCTGTGGTAAAGCCCGATGATGACACAGCTTCGGAAAGGCCAAAACCCGAGCTGCCGATCGCAGCATTTATAGGCTTTCCCGCCACTTCCGCCCCGTTTTCGGCCAGCCTGGCAGCGCCCTACTCGGGGATGGGTCTTTCTTCAGAGAAAAACCCAGAACCGGTGGCAAAGCATTTACAGGCTTCGATTGAATTGCCAGCCAAAGCCTCGATCAAGGCCGAAATCGTGCAGGCTACGGCTCCGGATACGGTCAAGGCGAATAACATAACCGCAACCGCACCTGCAGTCACAAGCCTTGCGGCATTTTTTGAACCGGAAAAGCACAAAGCGAACGATGCCGCGCTACCATCCCGGTCAAAAGAGCTGCCGCAACCGCCAGCAACTCGCCCCCCCGCCACGACCTTTCAATATACAACGCCTCCCCTGATACCTGTGGCACAAAATACCGGATTCAGCCTGTTCGATGCGGGTGCGGAGCCTGAATTCACCATCACCTTGCGAACCGAACGCGCCGCGCTGGAAAGCAGTGCAGCCCTGGCTTCAGGCTCCCGCACTGCACCGCCGGTGCAGGCCCAGATTGCCGCGCAATTCCCGACCCAGATCGCAAAAAACAGCCAACAGGTGATCGAGCTGCGGCTGGACCCGCCAGAGCTGGGGCGGGTTGCCATTCATATCACCACTCAGGATCAAACCGTTACCGCACAAATTCTGGCGGATCGCCCTGATACGCTAGACCTGATGCGGCGGCACTCCGACTTTCTCACCTCCATGCTGGAAAAAGCCGGTTTTTCACAATCAAGCCTTTCCTTCCAGCAAGGCAGCGGTCAGTCGCAAAAGAACCTGGCCCAATTCCAGCCTGGTCGTGCAGAAAGCCAGCCTGCCGAGCCTACCGCCCATGCCGAGCCAATTCGACATACCGATGGCCGGCTAGATATTCGTCTCTAGAAAAAGGACCGATTATGGATACCGTTTCCACCCTTTCACAAGCCTCGGCCGGATTTGCCCGCGCCACGGAATCAACAGCCGCATCTTCAGGTGCCGATAGCGATTTTGATACATTTCTCACCTTGCTTACCGCACAATTGCGCAACCAAGACCCGCTAAAACCGGTCGAATCCACCGCCTTTGTCGCCCAGCTCGCCAGCTTTTCTGCTGTGGAGCAGCAGGTGCAATCCAACACCAAACTCGAGAACATACTGGAAGCCCTGGCCAGCGGCGCAACCGGCGGGCTTTCCCAATGGATCGGGCAGGAAGTTCGCAATCCGGGCAGCGCATCTTATGAAAACGTACCACTCGACGTGCTTTATCTCAGCCATACCGATGCCGATCAGGTCGAGCTGGTAGTCTTTGATGAAAATAACAATATCGTCGCTCGCCAGGATCTCGACAAAGACCAGTCCAGCGTGGAGTGGTCGGGTATTCTGGCCGATGGCAGCCGCGCCGATGCCGGTGATCTCTTTCGGTTTGAAACCAATAGCCTGCGAGAGGGAGAAGTGATTGCATCCTCGCCCGGCCTGGTGTTTTCCACTGTCGAGGAAGTCCGGAAATTCAACGGGCAGCCGGTGCTGTATTTTGCTGATGGCACTCAGATGTTCGCCGCTGATGTAGAAGCTATTCGCGCCCCGCAATCATAGCCCCCCTTCTCGGAAAACCCTGACAAGCGGCGATTTCTGTTCCGGGCCTTAAGGCGGTTATCACAGCTTTTTGCTGCCTGCTTCGAGCCCTGGTCGCTATTGGCCGGACTGTGAAATCACGTCTTGCAGGAATCTCCGGCTTGACCGGTTGATCATCAACAGCTCGCGCACACCTTTCAGGCTTGGAGCCTCCTCCAGCGGCAGGACCGCCAAAAATCCGCCTTCGGGCGTAGGCACGGATTGCACGGGCTGGCCGCTTCCGCCCCCGTTCGCAAAGCTCGCCAAAGTGCCAACCATCCCCTCCGCCTGAATTTTCTCCCAGTCACCGGCCCGCAGGGCGATATCTTCCAAAGAGATTTCACTGGAAAAATCCTCGCTCAGCAGCCTCGCCACGGCTGCAAAATCTTCCATTTGCAAATAGGCTTTCAGTCGTATTTTGTAAGCTTCCAGCCCCTGATCACCATCCAGCATCGCAAGCGCGGATTCTGGCTCAAAAAGCTGCACCTTGGCCGCGGCTGCCATGTGTAAGGCCGCAGGATCCGGCCGCTGCAAGTTTGGTGCAAGTATATCAAGCGCGGTTTCCGGCAGGCCGACCGCCGCCAGTTCTTTTGCAATCGCCAAGCGCGCCGCATCCCCCGCTAGCCCCTGGTCCAGCAAAGCAGAATATTCCAGCGCCATTTGCGCATAGGGATAATCGCCCATCGCTTCGGCTCTTGCAGAAATGAATATCTCTGCCGCAATTTTCTGAAGATCCGGTGTCAGCCAGCCCCGCTCCGCCTGCGTCTCGACGATCTGCGCCAGAGCATCCGCCTCTCCCGCGATCTCAGCCCGAACCCGAATCTCCCAAAGCCGAAGCGGATCGGCCTTGGGGCTGTTTCGGTAGAAAAACGCCGCCGATTCCAGATCGACAAGCAGCGAAGGTGGCACCGGCTCCCCCGCCTGCAGCCGCAATCTCGCAAGCGCCATCATCGCATCCGGTGCCTGCTCGTCATTTGTTTTCATTAACTCTCGATAGATATTTCCGGCCCCCTGGAAATCCATTTGCGCTTCTCGCACTTTTGCCTCGGACATGCGCTGCGCCACCGTCACCTCACCTTCGGCCCGCCGGACAATTTCCAGCACAACATGGCCCGCATTCACCTGACCGCGCGCCATAAAGGCATCGGCCAAAGGCGGGCCGATGAGGGTTCGCACCTCGATCGGGTAGCTGGAGAACACCTCGGTAATCGCCAAAGGCTCCATCACCTGATAATTCCCGCGCCCGGTTACCAGATACCACATTTCATGAGCGCCGCCACAACCCGCCCCCTGCAAAACCGGACCGAGAACTCCACTGAAATTCTTCTCCAGAGCTTCCGCAATATCCATCAGGATTGCGGAATTGGCCAGATTACCTTCCGATTGCAAAAGGATCATACGCGCTTCCGCCCCCAGCCCATA
>JALSHK010000075.1 GCA_026982275.1 Paracoccaceae bacterium
CCGAGGCGGGCAGCTCGATACCTTCAGGCAGATTGCGAAACACCTGCGGGCGGTTCACGGCATCATAAGCCTCGCGGACCGTATCGAAATATTCATCCGCAGGCAGCCCCGCGCAGCGCCCGTGCTTTTTCCACTGATACCATGCCGAGCCGCCAGACCCCATAATATCGGCCATATCGCGGGTCATGCCTCTGGAGGGATCGCGTGCGCTGGTGCGGCAATAGCTGGGCCAGCCCGCCTCGAATTGCGGCCAAAGCCCATGCACCGCAAAGCCATAGCCCTGATCCGCATCACATTGCGGCGCATTTCGATCATCGCCGGCTTCTGCACACCAGCTCGGGGTCCAGCTCAGGGCCAGCACATAGTAATCGAAATCACCGGCGGCCTCGCCTTCGGCAAGAAGTGGCGCAGGGGAAAGGGCGAGAAGGGCGGCGCAAATAAAGCGCTTTATCATTTTGTTCATTGCGCCTATATATACGGTAATTCCCCCCGCGAAAACCTAAAACAGCGCCTTGCGCAACCGGGATTTCGGCAAGGGATCAACCGTGACCACAGGAGTTTACCATGGCGCTGCCACTTATGCCCAAAGCCACCGCCGTATGGCTGATTGACAATACAATGCTCGATTTCAAACAAATCGCCGCCTTCACCGGCTTGCATGAACTCGAGGTAAACGGCATCGCCGATGGCGAGGTTGCGGTCGGGGTGAAGGGCTTTGATCCGGTGGCCAACAAGCAGCTCACGAATGAGGAAATCAAGCGCTGCGAGGCGGACCCTAAGGCCAAGCTGGAACTGATGTATAACCCTGCCTCTGAAGGCGAACTGAAGCGCAAAGGCCCGCGTTACACGCCACTCTCCAAACGGCAAGACCGCCCGGCTGCGATTGCGTGGCTGGTGAAATTCCATCCCGAGTTGACCGACGGCCAGATATCCAAGCTGGTGGGCACCACCAAGCCGACGATCATGGCGATTCGCGAGCGCACCCACTGGAACATCGCCAACATCCAGCCGATAGACCCTGTGGCGCTGGGCATGTGCCGCCAGATAGAGCTGGATACGGTTGTGGCCAAAGCCGCCGCCAAAGCCGCGAAAAACGGCGAGGTGATGACCGATGAAGAGCGCATGAAACTGGTTTCCACCGAGCAAAGCCTGCAAATGGAAGAGGACCGCCCGATGCCCTCCAATGTATCCGGCCTTGAGGGCTTTTCTCTGGGCGACAAGACGGAGCCTGAAAAGGTGGTGGATGCGGATAGCCTGTTTAACCTGCCGAAAGGCGACGCTAAAGACTAGGCTTTCATGGCAGAGCGGGGCGGTGGGCTTCAGTCAGCCCCCGCTACATCTTTTCTATTGCCAGCATATCTTAACCTGATACATCTGGGCCATATCCTCTCTTAAAGGAATGATTATGGCCCGGAATATCTCCCCCCAAAGCGCCCCCTCTCTCAGTTCGTTTAACTGGGAAGACCCTTTCCTGTTTGACGATCAGCTCTCGGAAGAGGAGCGCATGATGCGCGACGCCGCGCAGGCTTATGCACAAGAAAAACTGCAACCACGGGTGATCGAGGCCTTTCGTGAGGAAAAGACCGACCCCTCGATTTTTGCCGAAATGGGCGAAATGGGCCTGCTGGGCATTACCATTCCGGAAGCCTATGGCGGGCTTGGCGGCAGCTATGTGTCCTATGGTTTGGTGGCGCGGGAGGTGGAGCGGGTCGATAGCGGCTATCGCTCGATGATGTCGGTGCAAAGCAGCCTCGTTATGTATCCGATCTATGCTTATGGCACCGAGGCGCAGCGCAAAAAATATCTGCCCAAGCTGGCTAGCGGTGAGTGGATCGGATGTTTTGGCTTGACCGAGCCGGATGCCGGATCCGATCCCGGCGGCATGAAAACTGTGGCGAAAGCGGTGGATGGCGGCTATGTGCTGAATGGCGCCAAAATGTGGATATCCAACAGCCCGATTGCCGATGTTTTTGTGATCTGGGCCAAATCAGAGGCCCATGGCGGCAAGATTAAAGGCTTTGTTCTGGAAAAAGGCATGAAGGGGCTGAGCGCGCCGAAAATTGGGGGTAAGCTTAGCCTGCGGGCCTCGATCACCGGCGAGATCGTGCTGCATAATGTCGAGGTGTCCGAGGATGCGATTTTGCCTGATGTGGAAGGCCTGAAAGGCCCGTTTGGCTGCCTTAATCGCGCGCGTTACGGCATTAGCTGGGGGGTGCTCGGCGCGGCTGAATTCACATGGCACGCGGCGCGGCAATACGGGCTGGACCGCAAGCAATTTGGCAAA
Organism: Paracoccaceae bacterium; assembly: GCA_026982275.1. Classification (GTDB taxonomy): domain Bacteria; phylum Pseudomonadota; class Alphaproteobacteria; order Rhodobacterales; family Rhodobacteraceae; genus UBA3077. The sequence continues at coordinate 2,285 of JALSHK010000075.1, forward strand.
CCCTTGGCGGGCACCCAGCTTTACCAGAAAAAGCTCGCGGATATGCAAACCGAAATCACGCTGGGGCTGCAAGCCAGCCTGCGGGTGGGCCGCCTGATGGACGAGGGCCGCGCCGCACCCGAGATGATCTCGATGATCAAGCGCAATAACTGCGGCAAGGCGCTGGATATCGCCCGCATGAGCCGCGATATGCATGGCGGCAACGGGATTTCGGAAGAATTTCAGGTGATGCGCCATATGGTTAATCTTGAAACGGTGAATACCTATGAAGGGGCGCATGATGTGCATGCATTGATTCTGGGGCGGGCCCAAACGGGAATTCAGGCGTTTTTCTAAATTACTCTATTGTTTTTTTGGAAGTATCGTTTGAAATCATTATCTTGAGATAAACTGAACGATGGTTCAATTATTATCTTGCCTCGGCAAATTTTCTTGTTAGTCTAACGTAAAGCGACAGGCACAAGCCTGCGGATTTTACGGGGCCCAACAGCCCGTCTAGGGAGGAGATGGCATGAGCGCAAGTGTTCTGCCCGAAGGCTTGGATACATTCCCGAAATTGCTGGCGCGCAATGCCACGCAATGGGCGGATGTGCCGGCTTATCGCGAAAAAGAATATGGTATCTGGCAAAGCTGGAATTGGGCCGAGGTGCATGAGGAGGTGAATGCGCTGGCCATGGGCTATGTGGCGCTGGGGTTGAAGGAGGGCGATTATGTGGCGATCATCGGCCGTAACCGCCCTTATTTATATTGGGCGATGCTGGCGGCACAGGCTGCCGGCGCGATTCCGGTGCCGCTCTATCAAGAAGCAAATGCCGAGGAAATGGCTTATGTGCTGGAGCATTCCGGCGCGGCGTTTGTTATCGCCGAGGATCAGGAGCAGGTGGATAAGGTGCTGGAAGTTCAGGACCAGCTTCCAAATGTGAGCCAGATCATATATTTTGACCGTCGCGGTATGCGCAGATATGAGCATACCCATCTGAATGCCTATGTCGATGTGCAGGCCGAGGGCCGCGCGGGCCATGCGCGCCTTGCGCCGGTGCTGAAAGAGCGGCAGGCAAAGCTGGACGAAAACTCGACTTGTGTTATGCTCTATACCTCCGGCACCACCGGAAAGCCCAAGGGCGTGGTGCTGTCCAACATCAATATAATTGCCTCTGCCAAGGCCAGTTCGGAGTTTGATAATCTGAATGCCGGCGACTCGGTTTTGGCTTATCTGCCCATGGCATGGGTGGGCGATTTTATATTTTCCATCGGCCAGAGCTGCTGGACGGGTTTTTGCGTGGCTTGCCCTGAAAGCCCGCAAACCATGCAGGCGGATTTGCGAGAGATCGGGCCGAGCTATTTTTTTGCGCCGCCGCGGTTTTTCGAGGGATTGCTTACCAATGTGATGATCCGCATCGAGGATGCCAGCCCGATGAAGAAAAAGCTGTTTCACAAATATATGGCCCATGCCAAGAAGGTCGGACCGGACTTGCTGGATGGAAAGCCGGTCGGGTTTATAGATCGGCTGAAATACCGGATCGGTGATTTCCTGATATATGCACCGTTAAAAAACACCCTTGGCCTTTCAAAGGTGAGGGTTGGCTATACGGCGGGCGAGGCGATCGGGCCGGAAATATTCGAATTTTACCGTTCGCTCGGGATTAATCTCAAGCAGCTTTACGGCCAGACCGAGGCCAGCGTTTTCATCACCCAGCAGCCTGACGGTGAAGTGCGCGCGGATACGGTTGGTGTTCCCAGCCCCGGTGTGGAATTGAAGATCGCTGGCAATGGCGAGGTGTTTTATCGCTCTCCCGGGGTGTTTGTGGAATATTACAAAAATGCCGAAAGCACAGCCGATACCAAGGATAGCGAGGGCTGGGTTGCCACAGGAGATGCCGGTTTCATCGAGGAAAGTTCCGGGCATTTGCGGATCATTGATCGCGCCAAGGATGTGGGGAAAATGGCGGACGGCTCCATGTTTGCGCCCAAATTTGTGGAAAACAAGCTCAAGTTTTACCCCGATATTCTGGAAGCCGTGGTGTTCGGGGCGGGCCGGGAAAGCTGCGTGGCTTTCGTGAATATCGATCTTGGCGCGGTGGGGAACTGGGCTGAGCGCAACAACATAGCCTATGCCTCTTATCAGGAACTGGCAGCGCATCCGCAGGTGCTGGACAGCATCCAGAGCCATATCGAAGAGGTGAATAAATCGGTAGCTGAAGATGAAATGCTGTCGGGCTGCCAGATCCATCGCTTCCTTGTATTGCACAAGGAGCTGGATCCGGATGATGGCGAAATGACCCGCACGCGCAAGGTGCGGCGCAAGATTGTGGCCGAGAAATTCGATGATTTGATTCAGGCGCTATATGATGGTGCCAATAGCATCAGCACTGCAACAGAAGTTATGTATGAAGACGGCCGGAAAGGCGAAATCAAAGCTACGCTGGAGCTGCGGGATGTGGCGGTGGTGCCGGTCGCGAAAGAGGCCGCCGCATGAGCAATTTTCCTGTGATAATGGTATTGATCGGGGTACTGGCGGCAACGATGATCGCGATTTCGGTGCCACTTGATTATGCACAATCTGCACCATTGTTTTCGCTGGTGGCCTTTGCTTCGGCGCGGGTGGTTTTGCACAAGATAGCGGATAAAGCCATGGCCGTCGGATTTCTGGTCGGGCTTTCCATATTCGGGAGCGTGCCGCTGCTGCGTCTTTTTGAAATTGACGGGTTCATCGGCGAGACCCTGATGACCCTTACCTATACCGCCCTGTTGTTCGTCATCGGGCTTGGCTGGAAACGGAGCTGGAAATGAACGACGAAAATCAACAATCATATATTACCCCCGATGGCCGCACTATTGGCGGCAAGGTGCTGGAAATGCGCAACATCACGCTTCGTTT
>JALSHK010000076.1 GCA_026982275.1 Paracoccaceae bacterium
AAGCTTTGCCGATCTTGATATCCTCGAATTAGAGGCCTATGAGCGCGAGATCGACGAAGGGCCGGGCCATTCGGGCATGTCGGCGCTGGTGGATCTGATCGCGCAGAAGCCGGCCTAGAGCGGCGCGCCATCGGCATAGATCTCGCGACAGACCGAGAATTCGCCCGCCTTGATGCCGCGCCGGTTGATTTCTGGCCGATGCAGCAGGGCCGCCACGCGCGGATCCGCCGCCTCTACCACCCCGAGGCGCACCATAAGCGCGGCCATCACCGCTTCGGAAGCGCGGGTGCCGCCATCCTCGATTTTGAGCGCAATCCCGATGCCGCGCTGTGGCAGAATCGCCACAAACACCCCTTCCGCACCGGTTTTTACCGCCGCTTTCCCGTTTGCCGCCGCCATCAGGGCCGAGCAGGCGCGGGTCTCGCCCGCCACCAGCAGCGGATGCGCCATCATGGCATTTACCAGCGCCGTTGCGGCTTGGGCGCGGGTGCGGCCCAGCGATTCCGGCGCGGCCATTTTTGCCATGGCGCGGGCAAGATGGCCAATTTGGCAGGTGAAATTCGGGGCCGAGCAGCCATCGATCCCGTAGCCATTCGAGGGTGCGCCGGTCATCTCCTCAAAGGCGGCTTTTACCGCTTGCTGCACAGGGTGATCCAGCTCGATATATTCCGGCCCGCCGCCCAGATGCCGATTCAGGGTCAGAAATCCGCTATGCTTGCCCGAGCAATTATTATGCAACTGGCAGGGGCTTTCGAAATTCTCGCGCAGGGTGGCGCGGGCGGGGCGATCTGCCGGAATTTGCGGCCCGCAGCGCAGATCGTTTTCGGCCATTCCCAGTCCGCTCAGCCAGCTTCTGGCAAGGCTTGTGTGCATATCCGCTCCTTGATGGCTGGCGCAGGAAAGCGCCAGATGAGTGGTTCCCAACCCTGCCGCCCTGGCAGCGCCGCTTTCGATCAAGGGCAGGGCTTGCAGCATCTTGCACGAGGAGCGCGGAAAGATTTCAAGCTCTGGCCGCCCCCATTGGGCCATCACCCCTGCCGCATCACAAACCACCACATGACCGCGATGCGAGGACTCCAGAATGCCGTTCCTGTGTAGCTCTACCAGTTTTGCTGCGCTTGTCATGGGTTCGAATTCCTCGAAAATAGGCAATTTCACGCTCGAAATGCCGAAATAGTGCAAATTTTAGCTGGCTTTCGGGGCCGGTTTCTATTTACATTACGGCCAGAAACAAGAAGAACACAAGCCGCTCGCAAAACCTTGGGAAAACAAGGGCAAGGCGGTGCCATCGGATTGAGCAGGAGCCCGATAATGTTTAAGAAAATAGTTTTATCCGCGACATTGGCCTTGGCCGGTTTGCCTTTGGCCGCGCAAGAGCTGGCTATGGTGGATTCCGAAACCGACTGGAGCGTTTATGTGGCTGATAGCCCCAAGGAATGCTTCATCATTTCCAAGCCCACCAATTGGTCGGCACAGCGCGATGGACAGGCCGTTACCGTGCGCCGGGGCGATATCCGGTTTTACATTTCGATCATCCCGAGCGAGCAGATCACCAACGAGCCGGCCTTTTTGGCGGGCTATCCGCTAAAACAGGATGTGCCGCTGGAGGTCAAAATCAGCGATACCACGATTTCGCTATATCCGAATGCCGAAATCAATCGCGAATATGCCTGGCCCCGCCCCGAGGATGACGGGGCGCTGGTGGCGGCCATGCGCGGCGGGGCCGAAGCCATTGTGGTTGGACAATCCGCACGCGGCACAATCACCACCGATACCTTTTCGCTGATCGGCTTTACCGCGGCTTTTGAAAAGGCCAAAGAGTTGTGCGCCCCTTAACCTCCCTGATCAAGGATCCGATATGCACGGTAAAATAACGGTTGCTGCCCTGATAGCCATTGCAGGAATCGTATCTGGCGTGCAGGCTCAGAGCACAAGCGCCTCCGGGACGTTTCGGGACTGGAGCTATTTTGTCATCGCCGAGCCAAAGGAATGCCTGGCGGTAAGCGCCCCTCGCAGCTGGAGCGTCACGCAGGATGGCGAGACCGTAACCGCACAGCGCGGTGATATCCGTTTTTATATCTCCATCCAGCCCGGAGATGGCGGGGCTGGCGTGCCATCCTTCGGTGCGGGCTATCCGCTTGCCCAAAGCGCGCGGGTCGAGATGAAAATAGACGGCACCACGTTTTATCTGCTGCCCAATGCCGATACCAATGCCGAGTTCGCATGGGCGCAGCCCGAGGATGACAGCGGCATCATAGCCGCCATGCGCGGCGGGGCCGAGGCCACTGTGATCGGCCAATCGGCGCGCGGCAAGGTCACCACCGATAATTTTTCGCTTTTCGGTTTTACCGCCGCCTATGAAAAAGCACAGGAATTGTGCCAATAGCGCCTCTGGCAAATCCTGAATAATTTCGCTACACTATGGCGCTCTCTGCCTTTGCGGAGGGCGTTTTGATTTGAGGATCCGCCATGTCTGCGCTTACCCCCGAAACCCGCGTGCTGCCGCGCATCGAGCCACCCGCCGAGCGGCTTTCGCTATTGGGCCTGACCCGCGAAGCCATGCGCGAAGCGCTGATCCATATCGGCACCCCCGAGCGGCAGGCCAAAATGCGCACCAGCCAGCTCTGGAGCTGGATCTATCAAAAAGGCGCGCAGGATTTCGGGGCGATGACCAACCTCGCCAAGGATTTCAGGGCCGAGCTGGAAGCGCATTTTACCGTGGCCCGCCCCGAGATCACCACCAGGCAGATCAGCAAGGACGGCACCCGCAAATACCTGCTGCGCATTGCGGGGGGGCATGAGGTCGAGGCGGTGTATATCCCCGATGAAAATCGCGGCACGCTGTGTATTTCCTCGCAGGTGGGCTGCACGCTGAATTGCAGCTTTTGCCATACCGGCACGCAAAAGCTGGTGCGCAATCTGAGCGCGGGCGAAATCGTGGCGCAGGTGATGGTGGCGCGCGATGATCTGGAGGAATGGCCCGAGGATGGCCCGCCCCGCGAGGGCCGCCGCCGCATTACCAATGTGGTGCTGATGGGCATGGGCGAGCCGCTTTACAACTTTGAAAACGTGCGCGATGCGATGAATATCGTGATGGATAACGAGGGCATTTCGATCTCGCGCCGCCGCATCACCCTTAGCACCTCGGGCGTGGTCCCCGAGATTGTGCGCGCGGGCGAAGAGATCGGCTGCCTTCTGGCGATCAGCTTTCACGCCACCACAAACGAGGTGCGCGATACCTTGGTGCCGATCAACAAAAAATGGAACATCGAAACGCTGCTGGAGACGCTCAAAGCCTATCCGCGCCTTTCCAATTCCGAGCGCATCACCTTTGAATATGTGATGCTGAAAGACGTGAATGACAGCGACGAGGATGCCCGCCGCTTGGTGCGGCTGATCTCGGGCATTCCCGCCAAGATCAATCTTATTCCGTTTAATCCATGGCCGGGCAGCCCTTATGTGCGCTCCAGCTGGGGCCGGATCGAGGCATTTGCCGAGATCGTAAACGAGGCGGGCTATGCCAGCCCCGTGCGCACGCCGCGCGGCGAAGATATCATGGCGGCTTGCGGCCAGCTCAAATCCGCCAGTGAAAAACAGCGCAAAAGCGCCAGAAAGGGAGCCACAGCATGAAGCTATTCAGATTCGGAGAGAACGGCGCGGAAAAAGCCGGTATGATGGCCCCCGATGGCAGCCTGCGCGATGCTTCGGCCCATGTGGCGGATATTTCGGTGGCGGCCCTCGGGGCTTTGGCGGCGCTGGACCCATTGTCTCTGCCTTTGGTGCCTGAGGGCGCGCGCCTCGGGGCCTGCTTGGCAGGCGCGCCGAATTTCTATTGCATCGGGCTGAATTATAGCAAGCACGCCGCCGAATTCGATGCGCCTGCCCCCGAAGCGCCGATCCTGTTTTCCAAGGCGACCTCGAGCTTTGCCGGCCCGCAAGATGATTTGCACCTGCCCCCCGAGGCCAAAAAGACCGATTGGGAGGTCGAGTTGGGCGTGGTGATTGGCCGCGAGGCTTATCGGGTGTCAGAAGCGGAGGCGCTGGGCTTTGTCGCCGGTTATTGCCTTGTGAACGATATATCCGAGCGCGCCTTTCAGCTGGAGGGGGGCGGGCAGTGGATCCGCGGGAAATCCCTGCCGGGTTTTGGGCCGATCGGGCCGTATTTTGTAACCGCCGACGAGGTGCCGGACCCGCAGGATCTGGATATCTGGCTGAAGGTGAATGGCGAGATCATGCAGCAAAGCCACACCTCGGATATGATTTTCAGCGTGGCGGAAATTGTGGCGGATATGTCAAAATACATGCGTTTGCAGGTGGGCGATATCATCACCACCGGCACGCCGGGCGGGGTGGGCATGGGGCAAAAGCCGCAGCGGTTTTTGCAAAATGGCGATGTGATGACCCTCGGGATTGCAGGCTTGGGCGAGCAGCGCACCAGAGTGATGCATGGCTGATGCCTTGGTGATCGGCGGCGGCCCTGCGGGGCTGATGGCGGCTGAAATGCTGGCGGATGCAGGGCATTCGGTGCGGGTGGCCGAGGCCAGGCCCACTATGGGGCGCAAGCTGTTAATGGCGGGGAAATCCGGCCTGAACCTGACCAAAAACGAAGAATACGGGCCGTTTATGTCGGTATTTGGCAAGGCGCGCAGCTGGATGGTGCCGATGCTGGAGGCCTTTAACCCCAGCGAGGTGCAGGATTGGGCCGAGGCGCTGGGGCAAAAGGTGTTTACCGGCTCTAGCGGGCGGGTATTTCCCGAAAGCATGAAGGCCTCGCCGCTGCTGCGCGCGTGGCTGAAGCGGCTGGCGGAAAAAGGCGTGCGCTTTGAAACCCGCTGGCGCTGGCTGGGCTTTGAGGATGGCGCGGCGATGTTTGAAACCCCGGGCGGGCGGCAGGAGGTGCGGGCCAAGGCAACGGTGCTGGCGCTGGGCGGCGCAAGCTGGGCGCGGCTTGGCTCGGATGGGGCATGGGCGGAAATTCTGGCGAAATCCGGCGTGGAGCTGGCGCCGTTCAAGCCTGCCAATATGGGCTTTATTGTGGAATGGTCCAGGCATATGGAGCCGCATTTCGGCGC
>JALSHK010000077.1 GCA_026982275.1 Paracoccaceae bacterium
TGGAAAAACCACGCTGATCAATATGATGGCGGGGCTGGAAAAGCCCGATGAGGGCAACATTATGCGCACCTCCCGCATATCCTTTCCGCTGGGTTTCATGGGGGGGATTGTCATGCAGCACAGTGCCGCCGAAAATGCGCGCTATATTGCACGCCTTTATGGGCTGGATGCGGATTATATCGAGGCATTTTGCCGCTATCTGGTGAATATCGATGAATATTTCGATTGTCCGATGAGCACATATTCATCGGGAATGGCGGCGCGGGTTTCATTTGCGTTGCTCCTGGCGCTTGAATTTGATATATACCTGATCGATGAAGGCATGCCCGGCAGTATGGATGCGGAATTCAACCGGAAAGCGGGCAATGTTCTGCATGAGAGGCTGACAAAATCTACCGTGATTATCGTTTCGCATTCACCAAAAATTCTGGAGCGGTATTGCACAAGGGCTGCCGTATTGCGGGACGGCACGCTCCATATGTTCAGCAACCTGGAAAAAGCCAAAGAACTTTACAATTATGACACGTGAACCAAGCGCAGCCACGCCTTTGCACGCCCCGCAAAAGGCCGCCCCGCCAGAGAAGGGGACGCCAGCCTATTTTCGCATGGCGCGTCGCAAGGCTGTGCGCATGGGCCTTTCGCCGAGCAGCGGCGAGGAAGCCGCAAAAATGCTGGAAGAGCGCGGTTTTGATGTCACGCGGGACCGGGTCACCATGCTGGATCAGGCCGCCAGCCAGCCCGGGATTGCATCTGGCGGGGCGGCGGTGGCGACCAAGGCCGGAAGCGGGTTGGCCTCGCCGGACTTCATTTCGGATGCCGAGCGGATTTCCGATATTGCCAAAATACAGAAATCCATTGCGCGGCGCCGGCAGCTCCGGTTTTTCCTGATCTCTTTGCGGCTGTTTTTCTTTGTGGTTTTGCCGACATGGCTGGTTGGAAATTACTTTTATAACTATGCCACCCAGATGTATCAGGTGGATAGCCAGATGGTTATCCAGAAGCCGGATACCGGTGCGGCTCAGGGGGGGCTGGGCGGGCTTCTGGGCGGCAGCGCGGGATCCAACCTTGAAGATTCCATGATTGTGCAGGGTTTTTTGAATTCCCGCGAAGCCATGATGAAACTGGACGAGCAGAATGGCTTCATAGAGCATTTCCAGCAAGAAAATATAGATGAAATCCAGCGCCTGCCTCCGGATGCCAGCATGGAAGACGCTTATGCCAAATATAAAAAATATGTGAAAATCGGCTATGATCCGACCGAGGGGGTTATTCGTATGTCGGTGATCGCGGTCACGCCGGAAAAGGCAGCCGAATTTTCCAGAGCGTTGATCCGGTTTGCCGAGGAGCGGGTGGATAAGCTGGCAGCGCCGGTAAGAAGCGATCAGCTTCAGGGCGCACAGCAAAATTACGATGCGGCCGAGCAAGCGGTGCTGGATGCCGCAAACGAGGTGCTGGATCTGCAGCAATTGCGCGGTGTTTTCAGCGCCGATGCCGAAATCTCGGGACAAATGGCGATTCTGAACAATCTAGAAAGTCAGCTGGAGCAAAAGCGGCTGCAACTGGACGAGATCAACAGCAACGAAGAGCCAAATCGCGCTCAGGTCAATGCGATCGAGCGGGAAATCAGCGGCCTGACTGCGCGTATTGCCGAGCGCCGTGCGGCGATGCTGACCAGCAATGATGCCTCGGCTTCTCTGGCGCGCACCAGCGGCGAGCTAAGGATTGCGGAATCCAATCTGGAAATGCGGCAACAACTGTTACAGCAATCCCTTTCCGCGTTGGAAAGCGCACGGATGGAAGCCAGCCGGCAAACCCGCTATCTAAGCCTTGCGGTGGCTCCGGTTCCACCGGATGTGCCGACCCATCCCCAGTCCTTGCAAAATACGCTGCTGGCTCTGGCTTTGTTTTTCGGGCTTTATATTTTCCTGTCGCTGACCGTCACGGTGCTGCGCGAGCAAATCGGCTCCTAGGGCGGATCAGGCGATCTGCCCTGCAGCCTGCCCCGAGGCCCAGGCCCATTGGAAATTATAGCCTCCGAGCCAGCCCGTTACATCCAGCACTTCGCCAATGAAAAACAGCCCCGGAACGGCGCGGGATTGCAGGGTTCTGGCGTCCAGTGCGTCGGTGTCCACCCCGCCAAGGGTTACCTCGGCGGTGCGATAGCCCTCGGTGCCGGTCGGCCAGACCTGCCATTGGCACAGGTGTCGTTCCAGCGCATTGATATCCGGCTTTGAAAGATCGGAGATGGTGCCGGAAAAGCCGAAATCCTGCGCCAGATCGCGGGCCAGATTTTTGGGAAACAGCCGTGCCAGCAGGGTTTGCAGGGCTTGTCGGCCATTTTGTGCGCGGGCATCTTTTAGCGCCTCGCGCAAGCCGCCATCGGGCAGCAGGTTGATCCGGATCGGCATGCCTTCCTGCCAAAAGGAGCTGATTTGCAATATCGCAGGCCCCGAGAGGCCGCGATGGGTAAAGAGCATATCATCACGAAAAACGCCCTTGCCGCCCGATATTTCCACCGGAATGGCCAGCCCGGCCAAGGCTTTGAAGCGCTGCAGATCCTGCGCGCCAAAGGTAAGCGGCACCAGCCCCGCGCGGGTGGGGCGAAGGGGGAGGCCAAATTGCGAAGCGATCTGGTAGCCCAGCCCGCTGGCCCCGATTTTGGGGATGGATTTTCCGCCTGTAGCCACCACCAATGATTGGGCCAGAACCAGCCCGTGCGAGGTTTGAACCTCGAATCCATCGTTGGTTCTGGTGATATCCTGTAGTGAAACGCCGGCCCGGATATCGGCCCCGCGCAGCTCGCTTAGCAACATTTCCACAATCTGCCTGGCGCTACCATCGCAAAATAGCTGCCCCTTGGCCTTTTCGTGCCAGCGGATATTATGACGCTCGACCATGGCCAGAAAATCATGCGGGCTATAGCGCCCAAGGGCCGATTTTACAAAATGCGGATTCGCGCAGATAAAATGCTGTGCGCCGGTTTCAAGATTGGTGAAATTACAGCGCCCGCCGCCGGAAATCCGGATTTTTTCTCCGATTTTCCGGGCGTGATCCAGCAAGATGACCCGCCGCCCCCGTGCCAGCGCCGCAATCCCGCACATCATGCCGGCAGCACCGGCCCCGATGATCAGCACGTCGGTGCTTTCGAAGTTTTCGTTCTGGTGTCTCATGCGGGCAAAATGGCGCAAGGCGGGCAAAATGGATAGTCCAAAAACACAAAAAACCGCTTGCAGAGCATGGGGCACAATACTAAAAGATCACCAATGTGTTCCGGATTTTGCCAGAACTGGCCATGGTCGGAATGCAGGTGTTGGGACGTGGCCTAGTGGTAGGGCAACGCTTTTTGGTAGCGCAGATCGTAGGTTCGAATCCTACCGTCCCAGCCATTTTATTTTGCACCATCTTTGGCATTGTTGTTCCGTGAAGCGGGGCGCATTTTGCTTTGATACCGCCCAAAGTGTCGGGCAGCAGGAAGAAAGCGCGCGGGTTGGCTGGGGAACCAGGATTCGAACCTGGACTAACAGAGTCAGAGTCTGCGGGTCTACCGTTAACCTATTCCCCAATCCTGTGGCCCATTTAAGCGGCGGTTCGCAAGAGGTCAAGGGCGGGTTCGGTTTATTGTGGCCAGGCTGGATCTGTGGCAATACCGGGCTATAGTTCAGGCGCGCTGGCGGGAGGTATTATGCGGATATTGATTTTTATGGCGGTTCTGCTCGGGGCAGGCGCGGGGGCGCAGGCCCAGCCGATAGAGTCCGCACGCTTTGGCGGCGAGACCCTTGCCTATGATCATGGTGTTTTGGGGGATATGCTGGAATATTCTACGCTGATCCTGCGGGTCGAGGGGCAGTCTGTGATTATTGCTGCCGGGGCGGGTTATGTGTTTGAGGATATTGCTCCAAGACTGGTGGATCTGGATCGAGATGGCCAGCCCGAGGTGATCGTGGTGCGCACGGATATGGCGCTCGGCGCGTCTTTGGCGATCTATAATGCGCAAGGCCTGATCGCCCGGACCCCGCCGATCGGGCAGCGCTATCGCTGGCTTGCGCCGGTGGGGGCGGGTGATTTTGACGGGGACGGGGTGATCGAAATCGCTTATGTAGAAACGCCACATCTGGGCAAGGTATTGAAAATACTGAAATATGTCGATGGCCGTCTCATTCCCGAGGCGCAGGTCGATGGGCTTAGTAATCATCGGATCGGTGAGGGTTTTATCTCTGGCGGGGTGCGGGATTGCGGCGAAGGACCACAGATTATCACGGCGGATGCAAGCTGGAAGCGGCTGATGGTCACCCGCTTTGAAGCGGGTGAATATATTAGCCGGTCCGCGGGGCCGCTGACCGAAGGGAGCTTTGAGCGGGCGCTGGAATGCAGCGAATAAACCGTGCCTAAAGCGAGCGCCAGCCAATATCGGAGCGGGAAAACCCGCCGGGCCAGTCGATCCGCCTTAGCCTTGCATAGGCGCGATCATGGGCGTCTTGCAGGGTTTCGGCCCGGGCCGTAATCGCCAATACGCGGCCACCATTGCTGATGACCTGCCCGTCATCCAGTCTGGTTCCGGCATGAAAAACCTTGACCTGCGGGCTGCGCTCGGCAAGGCCGCCGATCGGCTCGCCCTTGGCATAATCGCCCGGATAGCCCTTCGCGGCCATCACAACCGAGAGCGCGTGATCCTTGGCCCAGTTCACGCTGGCCTTATCCAATGTGCCTTCGGCAGAGGCCAGCAGCAGATCCAGCACCTGACCGCCAAGGCGCATGGCGATGGCCTGAATTTCCGGATCCCCAAAGCGCACATTGTATTCCACCAGCCTTGGCTGGCCGTCCTTGATCATGAATCCGGCAAACAGCACCCCTTGAAAGGGGATGCCACGCCGCACCATTTCGTCCAGCGTTGGCTGGATGATCTCGTCCATTGCTTTTTGCGTTATGGCTTTGGTCATTACCGGTGCCGGGGAATAGGCCCCCATGCCGCCGGTATTGGGGCCTTCGTCGCCATCAAAGGCGCGCTTGTGGTCTTGTGCCGTTCCCATGGGCAGGGCTGTTTTGCCAACCGAAAGCACAAAAA
>JALSHK010000078.1 GCA_026982275.1 Paracoccaceae bacterium
TGGTCGCTGCGGCACTGTTTTTATTGCTGGAGCGCACCCGCTTTGGCATCCAGCTTCGCGCAGCGGTGGATCACCGGAATATGGCGGCCGCCCTTGGAGTCAACACCTCGCGAATTTATGCCATAGCCTTTGGCCTGGGGGCCGGGCTGGCGGCGCTAGGCGGTATTTTGGGGGCGGAGCTACTGCCGATCGAGGCCTATTATCCGCTGCGCTATATGGTGCTTTTTCTGGCCGTAGTCGCCGTGGGCGGCATGGGCAGCATTGCCGGTTCGTTTTTTGCCGCCCTCGGGCTGGGCATTATCGACACCACCGCGCGCTATATCGCGCCCGAATACGGCACCATATTCTTTTTCATTGCTATGATTTTGGTTTTAACACTGCGGCCGCGCGGGTTGCTGGGAAGGATATAACGTGACTATCGAAATTGTAAATTCCGACGCACCAATTCGGATCAGGCGCAAAGCCCGTTTTCGTATCTTGCTCGACATCCTATTGGTTGCTGCCGGTATTGCCGCATTTTTTATATTTCCGAACAGCCTTGGATTCATGACGCGGGTATTGATCATGATCATCATGGTGCTGTCTCTGGATCTGGTGCTGGGCTATGCCGGAATCGCTTCTCTCGGCCATGCAGCACTTTTTGGCACCGGAGCCTATGCGGCGGGCATGTTTGCGGTATATGCCTCGGCGAACCCGATATTGGGATTGGCCGTTGGGGCGCTCGCAGGCGCAATAATCGCGTTTGTATCGGGCCTGGTTCTGATGCGCGCCAGCGGCCTGACATTGCTGATGATTTCCATTGCTGTCGCGCAAATATTATTTGAAATCGTAAACAGCACCCGCAGCATCACAGGCGGCTCTGACGGGCTGATAGGGATCGATATGGATCCGGTTCTTGGCCTGTATGCTTTTGATTTTTATGGTAAAACAGGGTATTGGTATGCGCTTGTCGTGCTGGTTCTGGTGTTTATCCTGCTCAAAACCATTGTCGCTTCGCCCTTTGGACTGGTGGCGAGGGGTATTCACGAAAGCCCTGCCCGTATGCGCGCCATTGGCACATCGGTCTATTGGCGTCTGGTCGGAATTTACACATTGGCGGGCGGGATTGCCGGCATTGGCGGCGCGCTTTCCGCACAGGTAACCGAGCTGGTGAGCCTTGAATCTCTGGGGTTCAATCTGTCGGCCGAAGCCATGATCATGCTGATTCTTGGCGGCACCGGACGGCTTTACGGCGCGATATTCGGCACGGTGGTCTTTATGACCGTGCATCATACAGCCGCTTCGATCGACCCTTTCAACTGGCTGTTTGTAATCGGCATAATGGTGCTGTTTGTGGTGTATTTTGTGCCAGAAGGGTTTTTGGGCCTGCCGGCGCGGCTGCGCAAACATCTGGGGGCAGGCAAATGAGCGCTGGTTTGGAAGTTCGCGGGCTAAACAAAAGCTTTGGTGGCCTCAAGGTCGCCCAGAATATCGGCTTTGATCTTAAACCGGGCGACCGCAAAGCGCTGATCGGGCCAAACGGTGCCGGAAAAACCACATTCGCCAACCTGATTACCGGTGCGCTGCAGCCCAATAGCGGTTCGATCCGGCTCGACGGCGCGGATATTGCCAATCTCAAGGAAAGTCAGCGGGTCAAGGCCGGCGTGGCAAAAACCTTTCAAATTACCACATTGTTCAAACGCATGTCGGTGCGCGAGAATATCCGGCTGCCGATTCTGGAGCGCACCGGTAAAAGCCGTAACGGCTTTGTCCGCGCCGATCGCAATCCGGATGTAGAGCGGGAAATCGACGAGTGGCTCGGACAATTCAACCTGAGCCGTTTTAGCGAAATTCCGGTTCAGGACCTGGCCTATGGCCAACAACGGCTGGTGGAGCTGGCGCTGACATTGGCGCTCAGGCCGCGCATTCTTATTCTGGACGAACCGTCAGCCGGTGTGCCCAGCAGCGACAGCCATATCATAGCCGATGCGATAGAACGGCTGCCGGGATCCCTGTCGGTGCTGATTATCGAGCATGACATGAAGCTGGTTTTTCAGGTGGCAAGCCATATTGTTGTCTTGGTGAATGGCACGATATTGACCGAAGGCACACCCGAAGAGATCAGCCGTAACCCACAGGTCCGGGAGCTTTATCTGGGGGGTCGTCATGAGGCATGAAACTGTTTTGGAACTCTCGGGCATCCGCGCCGGATACGGGGATACCCACGTGCTGAACGATATTTCCTTTTCGGTGGCAAAAGGCGAAAGGCTGGCGGTGATCGGGCGTAACGGGGTGGGAAAATCAACCTTGCTCAACACCCTTATGGGCCTGACGAACCTGCACGCAGGCAGTATCGAGCTTCACGGACGGCCCATCCAGTCGCTTCCGGCGCATCAGCGCGCCATGCTAGGGCTTGGGCTGGTCCCGCAAACCCGCGATATTTTTGCCTCGCTTTCCGTTGAGGAAAACCTTTTGGCAGGTGCCGGAAAAAACACATCTGTTGAAGAGGCATACACTCTTTTCCCTCGCCTCAAAGAGCGGAGAAAAAACGGCGGTGGCCAGCTTTCGGGTGGAGAACAGCAGATGCTTTCCATCGCCCGCACCCTGATGGGAAAGCCGGATCTGGTTATGCTGGACGAGCCTTTCGAAGGCCTGGCTCCGGTCATTTGCGACATGCTGATGGAGGTGTTTGAGCAGCTTGCCGATGGCGAGCATACCCTCATTCGGGTGGAGCAGCATACCGAACTGGCGCTGTCGTTTTCCGACCGGATGCTGATTTTGGATAATGGTGAAATTGTTTTTTACGGGGCAACAGACGAAGTGCGTGACAATCCCGAAATTCTGGAGCGCTCGCTCGGGCTGGGAATAGCCTGAAGCAAATCTTAAGGAGAGAAGAAATGGGTATGATCGAAGATCATCTGGAAATCAAGCCGCCCGAGGGGGTTCCGGTTTGGGATGTTGACCCTTATGATCCGGATATTCTGGTGGAGCCAAGCAGCTATTATGCCGAGCTTCGCTCCAAAGGCCCGTTTGCTTATATTCCGAAATATTCCATTCTGGCCTGCGGTCGGCACGAGGAAACCCGGGAGGTATTTTCGGATCACGAAAGATTCGTATCTTCTCGCGGGGTTGGCCTGCAGGATTTTCACCTCAAAAAACCTTGGCGGCCACAAAGCCTTGTGGTCGAGGCCGACCCGCCCTATCACAATAAAACCAGAAAGGTTTTGATGCGGGCCTTGTCTCCCAAGGCCACCGGCGCGCTGAAAGAGCGGTTTCAGCAGGCCGCAGACGCCCTGATCGACGAGCTACTGAAGCGCGGTGAATTCGAAGCCATCGCCGATATGGCCGAAGCCTTTCCCACCAGCGTATTTCCCGCTGCGGTCGGCCTGAAGCAAAGCAACAAGCGCGCCCTGATCGATTATGGTGCCATGGTGTTCAACGGTCTGGGACCGGATAACGAATTGCGGCGCAAATCCATGGCGATGGGGCCAGATATCGTGCCGTGGATTGCCGAACAGTGCCGCCGCGAAAACACCTCGGATGACGGGTTTGCCGCAACGATATTTGCGGCGGTGGACGCGGGCGAAATCAATGAAAACGAGGGCGAAATGCTGGTGCGCTCGCTGCTTTCGGCCGGGGTGGATACCACCGTTACCGGCATTGGCAGTGCGCTTTGGTGTCTGGCAAGCTTTCCCGAAGAATTCGAAAAACTGAAAGCGGATCCCAAGCTGGTCCGGCCTGCATTCGAGGAGGTTTTGCGCTATACCTCTCCGGTGCACTCCTTTTGCAGAACGGCGGATGCGGATACCCGCGTGGCCGGAATCGATATCGTGAAAGGCACCAAGATCCTATGCGTGCTGGGGGCTGCCAATAGCGACGAGACAAAATGGCCGGAGCCGGAAAGATTTGATGTCACCCGCCGCCCGATGGGGCATCTGGCGATGGGCAGCGGCATTCATACCTGTGTTGGCCAGAATCTGGCGCGCGCCGAAGTGGCGGCGGTGCTGACCGCGATTGTCAACAAGGTGGATCGTATAGAATTTGCCGGCGAAGCGGAATGGCGGCCAAATAATGCTATTCATGCGCTGGACAAGCTACCTATCACATTATCTTGAAGCCGGCATTTCCGGCCTTCACACCTTCCCGAAAACAGGGTTTGCAACTGACGGGAAGGTCGTGGCAAAAAAACCTGATTAACCATACAGCCTGTGATATGGCTATCGCATTTGAATCAGGTGAAACAATGAACGTGCCCACAAACAAACGCAAAAAAAATGCCGCCCCGCTTTGCCCCGAAGGGCGACTGTCTCGCCCGACCAAGATGTTTCAGGGCCGTCCGATCATCGACATAACCGCTTATACACCGTATTTTCTATCGGCGGTAAACAATGCGCTTTCGCGCGGGGCTTCCCAGTATTATCTCAAGATGTTCGGGATCGGGATTGTAGAATGGCGGGTGATGTCGATGTTGGCTATCGAACCGGACATTCGTGCGCGCAGGATCTGCAAGGTTGTTTCGCTGGATAAATCCGGCACCAGCCGCGCATTGAAGCGCCTGCAGGAACTGGAGCATGTTTCTTTTGAGGCCGCGCCCAGCGATCCGCGGCGGAAAATATGGCGGCTGAATGCTCAAGGCTATGCCCTACATGACCGGATATTGCTGGAAGCGCTGGAGCGGGAGCGGAAATTGATCAAAGGGGTTGATCCTGCAGATCTTGAGGTGTTTTTAAAGGTCATTCGCCAGATGCGTCAAAATGTAGACACGCTGGAAACCGCTGAAAGCTAGCCCTGTCTTTTATTTTGAATCTGACCCCGCATGATGGTCCGGCTGTGCTCACGCCCGAAATCCGGATTGAAACGGCATAAAGCAAGGCATATAGCCAATATCCCCCAGCCCGGTTTTCTTGTAAACTCCGGAAAACTGACAGCGGCGAATGTTGAAATACGGGCTTTCGGGCCCGTGGTGCAGCATCTCCACTTCCTGCGCGCCACC
>JALSHK010000079.1 GCA_026982275.1 Paracoccaceae bacterium
CCAAGGCATCGCGCGGATCCTTGCCCTGCAACATACCCTCGAAACCGCGATAGAGCGGCGACACCACCTGCGCCGACTGCACATGGTCGCCCGAAACTTCAAGGCGCACCTCGAGGTCGCCCTCCACCCGATTGAACGGACCAACCACCAAACGGCTCATCGGTGCCCGCCTTTCTTCTTGCGCTCGGGAAACACCATCACCCTGTCAGAGGTGGCATTTTCGCGCAGCCGTTTGGGGGTGGCGGCCTTGGAGAGCGAGGATAGCGCCACAAACCACGCCTTGGGCATGTCGGTGGGCAGGCCTACGGGGATGCCGGCGATTTTGGGCGTTTGCACAAAGGCATGGCCCGGCTCCTCAAAGCCCGGCTCGGTGCAGGCAATGCAGGGATAGCCGCCAGAAATGCAGGAGCCGGAGCCGTTCCACGCCCGCTTGTTGCAATCGCCCGCCGCCTGCGTGCCCTTGCAGCCGAGATTTTCCATCATGCAGCCGATTTCGCACAGCCTGGTGGCGCTAGCCTTGTATTCGTAAAATTCGTTGCGCGAACAGCCATGATGCACCAGCGTGCCCGATATCGCATGCGGGCGGCCAAATTCATCGAGGTCCTCGGGCTGCATCTGGCCCGCGCTCAGTTGTGAAAGGGTTTGCGTCACCCAATCCGGGTGGACGGGACAGCCGGGAATATTGACCACCGGCAACCCGCTTTCATCGGCAAAACCTGCGCCCAGCAGCCCGCCTTTCAGCTCGCCGTCAAAGCCCAGCCCGCAAGCCTCGACCGCATTATCGCCGCTGGTAGTGATGCCGCCAAAGGCCGCGCAACTGCCCACGCCGACCACATGGCGGGCCTTGCCGGCCAGCCGCGCAATAATGTCCTTCATCGGCGCGCCGCTACCCGCCATCATGTGAAACCGGCCCGTGCCCTGCGGCCCCATCATTACCGAGCCTTCAAGGCAGAGGATATCGAGCGCCATATGGCCCGCAAGGATATCATCAATGATGGCGTGGGCCTCGCGCCCGGTTTCAAGGCTGAGCGCGGGGTGCCAGAGGATGTTGATTCCGGCGGCCTCGAAGGCGGTGAGGAAATCGGGACTTTCGGCGCAGATCAGCGAGAGGGTGCAGCCGCCACAGCCCCCCGATTGCAGCCAGAGCAGGTTTTTGCGGTTGTCGCTCATCATGCGGCCCTCGGCGGGGTGTCGGGCACAAACAGAACAAAGCGCGCGCCGGTTTTCACCGGCTCGACCCGCAGGTTCCCGCCCAACTCGTCGGCCAGCCGATAGCTGACATAAAGCCCCAGCCCCGTCCCCTTGCCCACCGGCTTGGTGGTAAAGAACGGCTCGAAAATCTGGCTCTGGTTGCCTGGCGGAATGCCCGGGCCGTTATCCTCGACGCATATTTCCACCCCCCCTGCCACACTCCCCGCGCCAAGGCTGATTTTGGCATGCGGAGTCACCGCCAGCGCATCGACCGCGTTTTGCACGAGATTCACAAGTATCTGATGAACATGACCCTTTTTGCTGCAAATCTCCATCTTCTCGTCGCAGGCGATAACCACTTGGGGCGGCGTTCGCGTGCCGCGCATCACCCAGTTGAGCGCCGTGCGCATGGCGCGCTCGAGCAAGAACGGTTCTTGCGGCTCGCTCTGGTTGCCGGAAAATCGCCGCAGGTCCTGCACGATGTCGCTGACGCGCTCGGCCCCTTCCAGCGTGCCCTCAACCAGCGGCCCTATATCTGCCGCAATCCGGTCCAACCCCAGTTCCTCCCGCAAATCCTGCAATCGCTCGGGGCTCTCGTCCAGCGCCTGCAAGAAGCGGGTGATCTTTTCGCCGTAAGTCTTCATCGCGTGCATATTGCCAAAAACAAAGCTGATCGGGTTGTTGAGCTCATGGGCCACCCCCGCCACCAGCCGTCCGAGCGCGGCCATTTTTTCCGACGCCACGAGGTGTTGCTGGGCCTGTTCGAAATTCTGCAATGCGTCATCCAGCTCGCGGTAGGCCTGCTGCAATTCGCCGATGGGCCGGCCGATCAACACCATGCCCACCGAGCGGTTGCGGTGGTCCTGGCGTGGTGCGCAATTCACCGAGATCGGCCGCATGATGCCTTCCGCATCGGCCAGCCCCACCTCGCAATCGGTAAAGGCCATACCCGCTTGCAAATGGCGGGCAAATTTCGCCTGCGTATCTTCATGCGGAGATTTCAACACCTGCGAAATCGGCTGGCCCACAAAGCTGGCGGCGGGGCGGCCGCTCAACCGCTCCAGCGCGGCGTTTACCTGCTGGATATTGCCGTCGGTGTCGCACACGATCAACAAATCGCTCATTGCACCCATGACGCTGGAGATGAACTCCTGAGCCGCCTCCAACTCGGCATTTTTTTCCTCCAGCGCAGTCTGGCTCTCGAGCAACTCGCCATAAACACGGTCCATCTGCCGGATCACCTCGATCCAGGCTTCTTCGCCGGCAGCCCCCATAAAATCAGGTGAAATCGGAATATCCAGCGGCGCATGGCTCATGGCAGCACCCTAACCGGTTTTTGCCAGCAATGTGTCATTTTCCGGCTCGTCCTCCCGCTCCAGCCCGTAGCGCTCCAGCTTGCCCCGCAAACCGACACGCGAAAGCCCCAGTTCCCTGGCGGCCTTGGTCTTGTTCCAGCGATGCCGGATCAGGCTTTCGCGCAGGATCTTGGCCTCGATCGCCTCGATCCGCTCCTTGAGCGTGCCGGTGGTGCCGTTCAGCAGCGACAGATCATCGGCCAGATCAGGCGACGTCGCCAGCAGCACCTTGGGTGATAGCAACTCGGCACCAAGAATATCGTCCTCCGGTCCCATCACCAGCATGCGCTCGATCTCGTTTTGCAACTCGCGCACATTGCCGGGCCAACCATAGCGCTTCATGCAGGAGATCGCCTCGGCGCTGAAGCCTGCCGCCAGCTTGCCGATCTTGTCGATCGCCTGCTTGAGCAGAAAGCTGGCCAGAATCGGAATATCCTCGCGCCGCTCGCGCAGGGGCGGGATCTGGATGGTGACACCGGCGAGATGAAAATAAAGATCCTTGCGAAGTCGTCCACTTGCAACCTCTTCCTCAAGGCTTTTCTGGCTGCTGGCAATGATGCGCACATCGACCTTGCGGGTCTGGTTGCTGCCCACGGGGCGCAACTCGCCCTCTTGCAGAACCTTGAGCAGGCGCACCTGAAAGGCGGGCGGGATATCGCCGATTTCGTCAAGAAAGATCGTGCCTCCCGCCGCGCGCTCGAACATGCCGGTGAAATCCTGCACCGCATGGCTGAGCGCGCCTTTCTTATAACCGAACAGCTCGGCCTCCAGCACTTCGGGGGGCATGGAGCCGCAGGCCTGCACCACAAACGGCTTGTTCCAGCGCAGGGAATTATAGTGAATGGCGCGGGCCACCAGCTCCTTGCCCACGCCGCTTTCGCCGGTGATCAGCACCGGCAGATCAAAGGGCGCGATCTGGCTGAGGGTGGAGCAAATCCCGTTCATCGGGCTTGTTTTGCAGCGGATGATGCCATCGTCAAAATTATACTGTTTTTGCAGGCCCTTGCGCCGGTCATCCACCCGTTTTTGCGCCACATTGCCCGAAAGCCGCAGCTCGATCGCCAGCAGCTCGTTTTGCCGCTGCAACTCGAACAGCTTCACCGCCCCGCGCAGCACCATCACCAGCTTTTCCGGCTGCCACGGCTTGGTGATATAATGGTAGATGCCCGCCGTGTTCAGCCCCGAGATGATATCCTCGGCCTCGGTATAGCCCGAAATGATGATGCGGATCACATCGGGCCATTTCTCCCGCACCTGCGCCAGAAATTCCACGCCGGAAATATCGGGCATGCGCTGGTCGCACAGGATGATCTGCACCCAGTTATCGGCCAGAAGCTGCTCGGCATCCTTGGCGTTCAGGGCGGTGAGCACATCGAATTCATCCACCAGATTGCGCTCCAGCGCCTCGACCGAACGTGGTTCGTCATCGACAATAAGAATGGTGGGCTTGCTCATGAGGCTTTCCTCTCGAAACGTTTGTCACGATGGCGGGCGAGGGTAACGGGGGTGCGCGATTTGCAGACCTTGTGTACGAAATTATAGCGCGCCACATGGTAGCTTGGATCGAAACCGAAGAAATTGCGGTGCATTTTCTCCAGCTCCTCGGCCCGGTAATCCGCTAGCGGCTTTGCGGCTTCATCGGCTGCGCGCCGGGCGGTCTTGGCGGCTATCAGCGTGGCAAAATCGGCGGCCAGTGCCTGGGCGCGGGCCGCTGTTTCGCGGTCGAAATCGTCACGACTCTTGCCATAAGCGGCATCGGCAAGTCCCAGCGATACCGCCTCATTGGCCCCCATCGGCAGGCGCTGTTCTGCGATGCGCGCGCCATTGGCCTCTCCGCAATAGCGCGGCAAAAGGTAGGTCCAGAATTCCGAGCCATACAGATTGCCCATATCCTTGTAATGGGGGTTGAGCGTGATGGATCTGATCAGCCAGACCCGGTCGCAGGCGCGCGCCAGAAACACCCCGCCCGCCCCTGCATTGGCCCCCATCGCCGCCACGGTCAGGTGGCTTTGGGTGCGGATGATTGCCTCGGCCAGGTCATCCATCGCATTGATATTGCGCCAGGATTCATCGGCCGCCGAATCCGCCGCCTCGATGATGTTCAGATGAATGCCGTTGGACCAGAAATCATCGCCGCCTTCCAGCACGATCACCTTGGTGGGGCGCGTACAGGCTGCCTTATAGGCCGCGAGCAGGCGCTCCAACTGCGCAGTGGACATCGCCCCGTTATAGAAATTGAAGCGCAGATAGCCCACATCCCCCGCCTCGCGATAGCTGATCTCGCGGTAGCCGGCCGCGCTGTCGAGCGCGATTTCTGGCACATCGGGCTGCACCAGCATGGTGGCCGGCAGCTTGAAGCCAGCGCCAACAGCCCGCATATGGCCGATCCAGACGGCACCGTCGCCAGTGGCCCGGCAAA
>JALSHK010000080.1 GCA_026982275.1 Paracoccaceae bacterium
CCGGCCCCGCCCAGCTATCCCCGCCTATCCGCGTTCGGCGAATCCAGCTGATCTCCAGATCCCCCGTGCCTGCCGCCTTTAGATGCGCTGGCGCATAGGGCCGCAGCCCGGCCCCGTCAAAACTCTCGACACTATGGGCATAACGCGGGCTGTCATAGGCCAGCCGCGCCGGTCCGATCCGGTAATGCCTGGGCAGGCCGCGCCAGGAATCGGGCACATCAAGCTGCACCTGCGCCCCATCCAACAGCACAAAATCGGCACCGGCATACCAGATATCGGGCATTACCCCGTCCGTACCCGCCTGCCCCCGCAGCAGTCCTTTCAGCCGGTATTCGCCCGGAGCAATCAACTCGGCCTCGCGAAATTGCAACACCTCCCACGCCCCGGATCCGGCGCGCAATGCCGCCAGATTGGCCCCGTTCAGCACCTCTAGCGCTGTGCGGGATTGCAGATCCCCGCCCGACACCCTGACCCGCAGCGCAACCTCGCTCCAGCAGCCCGCTTTGGCCCATGGCAGATTATACAGTAATTCACCCATTACCGCACGGCGCGAGACCAGCCCCGCCAGCCCATAGCCCGCATCCTGCGGCGCCGATAGCACCGCCATTTCGCCGGGCCATGGCGTGGCCGTCACCGCCACGGTGGGCGCATGGGGCAACTCGTCTCCGCGCAGCAAAGGCAGGTCCATAATCTCGGCATAAACCGGCCCTGCCGAAACCGGAACGCCGCGATCAAATAAACGGTCTGCAGCGTTGACAGGACGATAAACCCCCGGCTCTACCCGGGTTGCCGCTATCTTGCGCAAGCCAAAATCCTCAACTGCATCAATACGGTAACGGGTTTCAATTTCGCCTTCTTCCAGCGAGACCACATCCCCGGCCGCCAATGTTCTCCGGCTCGGCGGCAATAAAAATTCCACCCTGTCCCGCGCGATTCTTGACTCGGACAGCCAGCGCGCCGCCACATTCTCGGCCTGCCCGCTGGATAGCGCCAAGGGCAGTTCCGAACGGCTGACGCGCGCTGAAGCCCGGTCAGGGAAAGCCGCCTCCGCCGCCCCGCCCTGATAATCATTCATCGGTTCGACAAAGCCCAGCCGCACCTTCGAGGCCGTCTCGCTTTCGGGGTTACGGGTCCGGCTTATCGCCGCTTCCTCGCCCTCAATGGCAAAATCATCCGCTCCCAGTGCCGCCTTCACACGCGCGTCAAGCGTTTGGAATACGATCTCTCCAGCGCGTTCGAAACTGCCAAATCCATAGGCCAGCATCAAAGGTTGCAGCCCTTGCCGCGCGGTCTCGTTTTGATCCAGCAATGCGCCGGATACGACACCATAAAGCGCATCGGTATTGACCGCGACCACCCCGCTTCGCGCGCATATTTCGCGCACCACGCCATCCAGAGGTGCTGCGGTAATCCGCCCCGAGAGCCAATGCCCGCGCGCATAATTCTCCCCGTCGGACCACACGTTCCCGCGTGAAGGGAAATCCGGCCAAGGCCGCGCATCCCACGCCCAGACATGGGCACGCCCCATATCCACCATGGGCGCGCCATATTCATCCGATACCGGATTATTTGCCGCCCAATAGCCATAAAGCGCCCGCAAATATTGCAGCTGAATGAAATCATCCTGCCCGCCATTGCTGAAATACGGCAGCTTGGATTCTGCCGATTTCGGGTCCAGAAATACGTTGGGCTGGTTGGTGCCCTTATCAATCGCCGGGCAGCCGATTTCAGTAAACCAGATCGGTTTGCTCTGTGGAATCCAGTCGGTATAATCCGCATTCCGCACCCCGCCTATGCGGTTTCTGTGCCCCCATCGCCACCAGCTTTCGATATCCTTGTATCGGAAAATCCAGTCCTCGCCATAGGCCCCGTCGGTGATCGGGCTGCGCACCTGCAAATCGCGTGCCTCCTGATTGGCGTAATACCAGTCATAGCCCTCGCCGCCCGCCACATTGCCTTTCAGATATTCCAGATCATAGATCGAGCCATGGCCGGCATCCGCATGGTCCTCGCCTTCGCGCCAGTCCGAAAGCGGCATATAGTTATCAATGCCGATAAAATCTATATTGTCATCAGCCCAGAGCGCATCGAGATGAAACAATACATCCCCCGAGCCATCTTGCGGGTGATAGCCGAAATATTCCGACCAATCCGCCGCATAGCCGATTTTGGTATTTGGCAGAATACTGCGCACATCCGCCGCCAGCGCCTGAAGCGCCGCCACCACCGGAAAGGCCTCCACTCCCGAGCGAAGCTGGGTCAGCCCGCGCAATTCCGAGCCGATGCAAAAGGATTCCACCCCGCCTGCGAGCGCGCATAGATGCGCATAATGCAGGATAAAACGGCGATAGGACCACTCATTCGGCCCGCTATAGGCCACGCCCACACCCGAAGGTGCAAAATCTCCCACCACTGCCGTGCCAAAAAATGCATCGACCTCGGCCTGCATCGCGGCGGTTTTATCCGGCGTGCCCACCTGCCCGGGCGCGATTGAGGCGGTGATCCGCCCGCGCCATGGAAATACGGCCTGCTCACCCCCGCCATAAGGGTCCGGCAGGGCATTGCCACTCGGGATATCCATCAGCACAAAGGGATAAAACATCACCGCCTTGCCCTGCGCTTTAAGGGCCGCGATGCTTTGCAAAACCGATTGATCGCAAGGGGTTCCACCAAAAACCGGCCGATCCCCGGCATCCCGGCTCATAAGCGCAGCCGAGGCCCGACCGACACCGCTTACCTGCCATGGCATCGGATCGCCATCGATCTGTGCCTGCTCCACCTTGGGCGCAATCGTGCATTGGCCGCAGCGCAGATCGTCGCCAAACCAGCTTACGACCAAAGAAACGCTCTCGCAATTCGGCAAATCCCCCGCCATTTGCGCAAGGCTGACCTCGAGATCCGTTCCACCGGCCTCGTTATTCACATTGGCCGAGCGGTTCTCGCCCTTGCCAAGCGGATAATGCACCGGCTCGGTGGCCAGCGCATATTCGCCCGAACCGGGGATCAGTGCCACCGCCTTCACCTGATCGGCCACGGAATCCACCCGCGCGCGGATCACCTCGAAATTGAACTGCGGCACCCGATTGCCAAATTGCGTCAGGTCCAGATCCTCAAACACCACATAAGCCACGCCGCGATAGGCCGGCGCATCGCCCTCGATGGCCACGATCGCCGGATCCGGCATTTGCGTCTCATCCCCGACATGCAGCCGCCAGTTGATCTCGCCCATATCCAGCCGCTTGCCATCGGCCCAGACCCGCCCGATCCGCGTAATCTCGCCCTCGCCAAGCGCAATCGCAAGGCTGATAGAATAGCTGTAATCTCGCGATTTCGGCCCCCCAAAGCCCTTGCCGCCACTCGTGGTCACATTCTCCTTGAACCGGCTGGCCCAGATCACCTGTCCGCCAACCCGCATCGCGCCATATACCCGCGCCACGGGCTGGCCCTCGGATGCCCCCTGAAGGCGCAGCATATCCACCCGCCCCTGTTCCACGGGGGCCGAACCGCCAAGCAGGCCCTGATCGATAACATTCCCGATGGTGCCGCCAATCGCACGGCCAATCACCGCCGCGCCAAGGCCAAGCACCGAACCACCAATCGCCGAGCCGATCGCGCCACCCACCGCCGCCAATACTATCGTCGCCATGTCTAAGCTCTCCCCTCAGGAATTCGAAATCTGCCGGCAACCCGCCGCGCCCAAGCGGGGGTGAGCGGGGTCTCCACCACGCCGCGCCCTGAATAGGCATGAATTATTTTCTCTTGACCCGCGCGATCATCCGAGAGGATCGCCACATGTTTCGCTACCCTTCGTCCGAGCCGGAAAAGCAACACATCTCCGGCTTGGGCTTCAGAAACCTCGATCATATGCCGCCTGGCGGCGGGCAATAGCCGCTCAACCCCGTCGGTCTCCGAAAGGTCGGGGGAATAGGGCTGCGGGCACTCCGGCTCCTCGCCGTGCAGCTCCCTCCAGATGCCGCGCAAAAGCCCGAGGCAATCCGCCCCCGCACCCTTGCAGCTGGCCTGATGCTGATAGGGCGTGCCGATCCAGCCTCGCGCCAAGGTGACTACACGCTTATCCATTGCCAAGACTTCCGCCATCATTCACCCCGTCGGCGCGCGGAAAATCTGTTACCCAATCTTCGCCAGGAATGCTTGGAAAACCACGAAAATTCAGCAGGTTGGAGAATTTGGCCGCACAGGTCTCGCGGCGCTTGTCACAGCCCGCCACCAGCTCGACCACATCCCCCGCCACCACCGGCGCGCGAAGCTCCTCCCATAGCTCGATATCGCGCGCGGCCTCGGCGATGGTATCGCGCTTCACAATAGAGATAATGCCAGCATTCGCCCCGCTCACCCAGCGCATCTGCCCGCTTTGGAACCAGCCCGCATCGGCCCCCGCCACCGGGTCCAGCAATAGCCGCCGCCCGTTCACCACGCTCAAAACGCTCACAGTTTCGACCCGCCCCGCCACAGCCAGATCTACCCCGCAGCGCGCATCCCCCAGCACCGCATCACAGGTTGGCACATAACCGCGCCCCAAGGGCTTGTTCAGCCCTTCGGCCAACGAGCGAAGCTCGACCTCAAAGGCGCTGGAGCCGCGCCGGATCTCGCCCAATGTGCCACGAAAAACCAACTCGCGCACAGAAACATCATCCCAGTTCACCAGCCATTGCATCACCTCTGCGCGGTCAAATTTTCCGGCTATGATATCGGCATCGCGCAAGCCGGCGGCACTCAATGCCCCCACCGCCTGCCCGTTATCCACGCTTAGTCCGGTGCTGCTTTCCAGCGCCGAGGCATCCATACCCGAGCCAGCCAGATAGACCTGCCCGTCAAACTCGAGATCGCGGTCATGATCGGTAAATCCGAAACTGACGCCATCCTGGCGCTGCAAATGCCAGCAGCGGCAAATCGTCGTCGCACCACCATCCAGCAGCGCC
>JALSHK010000081.1 GCA_026982275.1 Paracoccaceae bacterium
TGGCGAATCCACCCGTCCGGGGGCGGATTATATCGCGGTGGACGAGGAAATGCGGCGGGTGCTGCCGGTGATTGAGG
Source organism: Paracoccaceae bacterium (assembly GCA_026982275.1). Lineage (GTDB taxonomy): Bacteria > Pseudomonadota > Alphaproteobacteria > Rhodobacterales > Rhodobacteraceae > UBA3077. The sequence goes on from JALSHK010000081.1 coordinate 78, forward strand.
CGCTGCACGGGCAGGGGCTCGGGCCGCTCTCGATTGATACCCGCAAGGCGGCCGTGGCCAAGGCGGCGCTCGGGGCGGGGGCGGTGCTTTTTAACGATGTAACCGCCCTTGCTTTTGACCCTGACAGCTTGGGCGTGGCGGCGAAATCCGGCGCGGCGCTTTGCCTGATGCATGCGAAGGGCCTGCCCGAAACCATGCAGGACAACCCTGAATATGGCGATGTTTTGCTGGAGGTTTATGATTATCTGGAGGCGCGGCTGCAAGCCTGCGAGGCGGCGGGGATCGCACGCTCGCGCATCATGGTGGATCCGGGCATCGGCTTTGGCAAAACCACGGCGCATAATCTGGCGCTGTTGCGCGGCATCAGCCTGTTTCATGGCCTTGGTTGTGCGATATTGCTCGGGGTTTCGCGCAAGGGCATGATCGGCGAAATCGCCAATGAGCCGGCACCTGAGCGGCGCTTTGCCGGCTCTATCGCTTTGGGGCTGGAGGGGCTTAATCAGGGGGTGCAGATGCTGCGCGTGCATGATATTGCTGAAACCAGACAGGCAATTGCGCTATGGAGCGCGCTGAAGGCGGAAGGCTGATATGGAGCGCAAATATTTTGGCACCGACGGGGTGCGCGGCAAGGCCAATACCCATCCGATGACCGCCGAAATGGCGCTCAGGCTCGGGGCGGCTGTTGGGCAGTATTTCCATAACGGCAATGGCTCAAAGCGCGTGGTGATCGGTAAAGACACCCGCCGCTCGGGCTATATGATCGAAAATGCGCTCACCGCCGGCTTGTTGAGCGTGGGCATGGATGCGCATCTGCTCGGGCCGGTGCCAACCCCTGCGGTGGGGATGCTGACCCGCTCCATGCGTGCGGATCTCGGCATCATGATTTCCGCCAGCCATAACCCGCATCATGATAACGGAATCAAGTTTTTCGGGCCGGACGGTTTTAAGCTGTCAGACGAGGCCGAGCTGGAGATCGAGGCCTTGCTGGAGGGCGAGCCGGCTTTGGTATCGGCTGAAGAAATCGGCCGCGCCACCCGCATCGAGGGCGACCGCGCCCGCTATGTGGAATTTGCCAAAACCACCTTTCCGCGCCGCTTGCGGCTGGAGGGTTTGAAGGTGGTGATTGATTGCGCCAACGGGGCGGCCTATAAAACCGCGCCCGAGGTTTTGTGGGAGCTGGGGGCGGAGGTTGTGCCCTTCGGGGTGAACCCCGACGGCTTTAACATCAACGAGGATTGCGGCTCCACCAAGCCTGAAATGGCGGCCCGGATGGTGCTGGAGCAGGGGGCGGATATCGGCATTTGCCTTGATGGCGATGCCGACCGGCTGGTGATTATCGACGAAAAAGGCCGGGTGGCCGATGGCGATCAGCTCATGGCCCTGATCGCCACCAGAATGGCGGCTGAAGGCAAGCTGGCGGGCAATACGCTGGTGGCCACGGTGATGAGCAATCTCGGGCTGGAGCGCGACATGGAGGCCAAGGGGATCAGGCTGTTACGCACCAAAGTAGGCGATCGCTATGTGGTGGAGGCCATGCGGGCGGGGGGCTTTAATCTGGGCGGCGAGCAATCGGGCCATATCGTGCTGAGAGATTATGTGACCACCGGAGACGGGCTGCTGGCGGCGCTGCAATTCCTGAAAGCTATGGTGGAAACCGGCGAGAAAGTCGGCACTCTGGCGCGGGTGTTCGAGCCGGTGCCGCAATTGCTGGTGAATGTGCGCTATGAAAAGGGCAGTGATCCGCTTTTGAGCGCGGCTGTGCAGGCGGCGATAGCCGCGGGCGAGGCCCGCTTTGGTGCGACCGGGCGGGTGCTGATCCGCAAATCCGGCACCGAGGCTTTGATCCGGGTAATGGGCGAATGCACCGATGAGGCGCTTTTGCGCGAGGTGGTGCAGGATATCGCGGCGGCGGTCAAGGCTGCGGGTTAGGCGCTATAGCCAAAACGGTTTATTTTGGCGGGCTTGCCGCGCAGCACCTTGAGCGCATTTTGCAGCCCTTGCTCGGGTTGTTTTTGCTGATAGGCGCTGGCGGGAATGCCATAGGTTTCCAGATCTTTTTCAAAGCGGATGCGCCATTGGTTCGAGCGGTTATCCTGCTGGATTTCAAGATCGGATTCCACCTCTGGCACGGGCAGGCCAAAATGCGCGCTAACGGCTTTTAGATAGGGATTTTGATCTTGTATCAGGGTTTCATAGCGGAAGCTTTGATAGGCAAAACCTTGCAGCGTCAAGTAGGATTTCCAGAAATCATAGCCCCGGGAAATGTGAAAATAGGCCTGCGCCAGCGCGCCAAAATTGTATTCCGGGGTTTTTCTGGAGGGCTGCCGGGCTGTCCATTGGCCGGTTTGAACCGCGCGAACAAGGGAAATGGCTTGGGCGATCCGGTCAGTTCGCTCTATCAAAACCAGCTTGGTATCGTGTTCGCGCCGGGCGCGGCGGATAAAATCAAATCCGTATTCGTCGACCACCTGCAATAGCTGGCGGGGGAATATTTTCACCGCAAAATTGCCATTTTGGGTGCTGGCGGCGCGCAGGGTTTTTTCATTGAGCAAGGGCCGGCCTTCGGGGCCTTTTGGCGGGGTGAGATGGGCAAAATCCAGCCATTCATCCGCCACGCCCATCTGCTTGCCGGCATTGGTGAGCGAGGCCAGCCAACTGCTGCCGGAGCGCGGCATGGAAAGGAGGATAAGGCCTTTGCGGCGGCTGTTTTCTCTGGTCATATCTAGCCCTCTTATACGGCCTGACGATAGCCAGAATCGCCACCACAAGTATAGCGAAATATTTGGCTGGATTTGAACCCCGCGATTCGCTAAGCTGCTGCAGCAGGCCGCCAGACCGGAAAACCGGCAGCGCGACAAAACATGAGGAAGAGCAGTTCCCATGACAGAAATGGTATATGGCACTCCGGTGCCGGATGTGAATGATTCCACCTTGGAAAGATGGTGGCAAACCGTGGATCGCTGGTCGATCGGCGCGGTGGTGGCGCTGTTTTTATTCGGTATGGTGCTGGCCTTGGCCGCTTCACCGCCCTTGGCGCTGGAAAAGGGCTTTGAGGCGTTTTATTTTGTGAAGCGGCAGGCGGTTTACGGGGTGCTGGGCCTTGGCACGATGATTTTCCTTTCCACCCGCAGCATAAAAACCGTGCGACGCCTGGCTGTGCTGGGTTTTTTGGTGTTTTTTCTGGCGCTGCTTTTATTGCCGTGGTTTGGCACCGACTATGGTAAAGGCGCGACCCGCTGGTTTTCGCTGGGCTTTGGCTCGATCCAGCCTTCCGAATTTATCAAGCCGCTTTTTGCCGTCACCGCCGCATGGCTACTGGCCGCCAATACCGATATCGCCGGCCCGCCGGGAAGGGTGATTTCCTTTGTGTTTATGGTTGTTATCGTGCTGACCCTGATTTTCCAGCCCGATTACGGGCAGGCGGCGCTGGTATTGGCCAGCTGGGCCACAATCTTTTTCATTGGCGGCGCTTCGCTCAAGCTTCTGGTCTCGCTGATCTCGGTTTCGGCGGCGGGCGGCACGCTTGCCTATATGTTTGTGCCCCATGTTACCAAAAGAATTGATGGTTTTTTGGCCGCCGAGGTTGATCCGCTGACCCAGATCGGCTTTGCCACCACCGCGATTCAGGATGGCGGGCTGTTTGGCGTGGGCATCGGGGCGGGCACGGTAAAATGGACATTGCCGGATGCCCATACCGATTTTATTATCGCTGTGGCTGCCGAGGAATTCGGCCTGCTGTTTACGCTGGTAATCATTGCCTTGTTTATGTTTTTGACCCTGCGTTCGCTGCTGCGCCTGCGGCAAGAGCGGGATATGTTTATCCGGCTGGCAGGGGTGGGGCTTGCCACGGTTTTGGGGGCGCAAGCCTTGATCAATCTGGGGGTTGCGGTGCGCCTGTTGCCTGCCAAGGGCATGACCCTGCCTTTTGTGAGCTATGGCGGATCTTCCTTGTTGGCGGCGGGGATTATGATGGGGCTGCTTCTGGCCATGACCCGCAAGCGGGTGCAAGGCGATATGTCTGATATTCTGGGCGGGCGGGCATGAGCGCGCCGCTTCTGGTGATCGCGGCGGGCGGCACGGGCGGGCATATGTTTCCGGCTCAGGCTTTGGCCGAGGAAATGCTGGCGCGCGGCTGGCGGGTGAAGCTTTCTACCGATGATCGTGGCGCGCGCTATTCAGGTGGATTCCCCGAAGCCGTAAGCCGCGAGGTGGTGAAATCGGCCACCACAGCGCGGGGCGGGGTGCTGGACAAGCTTCTGGTGCTGCCGCGCATTGCCATGGGGGCCTTCAAGGCATGGCGCAGCTTCCGCGCTGACCGCCCCGATGTGGTGATCGGTTTTGGTGGCTATCCGGCACTGCCGGCGATGATCGCGGCGTGGATGATGCGCTTGCCGCGCATGGTGCATGAGCAAAACGGCGTGCTGGGGCGGGTGAACAAGGTATTCGCGACCCGCGTTGACAAGGTCGCCTGCTCGGTGTGGCCCACGGTGCTGCCCAAGGGTGCTTCGGGTGAGCATGTTGGCAATCCGGTGCGCGGACCTGTGCTGAAAAAAGCCGGATCGCCTTATATTGTGCCCGGTGATTATCCGATGAGCCTGCTGGTTTTTGGCGGCTCGCAGGGGGCCAGCATCATGGCTAATGTGCCCAAGGCGCTGGCGCTGCTGCCGCGCGCCTTGCAGGATCGGCTGAATGTTTCGCATCAGGCGCGGGATGCGGATCATGGCGCGGCGGTGGAAGCCTATGACGCCCTCGGGATCCGCGCCGATGTGCAGCCGTTTTTCAAGGATATCCCCGATCGAATTTCCAATGCCCAGCTGGTGATCGCACGGGCGGGGGCCT
>JALSHK010000082.1 GCA_026982275.1 Paracoccaceae bacterium
GGCGGTATTGATGCGCCGGCGCTTGATTACGACCCCGCCCAAGGCCCGATGGACCCGTTTGATTTTGCCGCCAAAATGTGGCGGGGCGCGGAGGTGATGATCTATATGCAGCAAGACGAGCTGGGGGGGCAGATTGAAATTACCGGCCCTGAACTGGCAGCGATTATCGCCTTCGCCCATGATCCCGCCGAGCAGGCCAAATTTTCGATGGACGATGTTCCCGAAGAGATCGCCGACATGCTGCACGAGGCGGATGACGAGCATCAGGACGAAGAAGCCGATGCCGATCATGACGATACACCCGATGCCGATGAAGGCCACGACTAGGGTTAAACAGACAGGCAAGCGCGCGATATTGCCCGCTTGCCTTGCCCGCATGCGGGCTTTATCTTTTGCCCGGGCTTAAAAGCAGGGGTTTAGGGTGAATACGAATAACAACAAGCCGGATGAGACCCGCGTGGCGGATGCCCCTGCCCGCAACTGGGTGGATCGTTTTGCCCCTGCCATCACCCGCCCCTATCTGCGCCTTAGCCGCGCCGACCGCCCTGTGGGCACATGGCTTTTGCTTTTGCCCTGCTGGTGGGGGCTGGCGCTGGCGGTGGCGGCGGATCCGGCGGGCGGCTCGCTATTTGATCTCTGGATCGCGCTTGGCTCGGCGCTGGGCGCTTTTTTGATGCGCGGGGCAGGCTGCACATGGAACGATATTTCTGACCGCGAGATAGACGCGAAGGTCGCGCGCACGCGGTCGCGCCCGCTGCCCTCGGGGCAGGTGGGGGTGAAGGCTGCATTTGTATGGCTGGGGGTGCAGCTGGCGCTGGCCGCCATGATATTGCTTACATTTAACGGGTTTACCATCCTTCTGGGCATTGCCGCGCTGTTGCCCGTGGCGATCTATCCCTTTGCCAAGCGCTTTACGTGGTGGCCGCAGGTGTTTTTGGGCATCGCCTTTAACTGGGGCGCGATGCTGGGCTGGGCGGCGCATACGGGCAGCCTCTCGCTGGCGCCGGTGCTGCTTTATCTGGCGGGCATTGCCTGGACCCTGTTTTATGATACGATATATGCCCATCAGGACCGCGAGGATGACGCCCTGATCGGAGTAAAATCCACCGCGCGGCTATTTGGCGAGGCCACCGGCCGCTGGCTGTTTGGCTTTCAGGTATTGGCGCTGGGGCTGATGGCATTGGCGGTGATTTCAGCAATCCGGCTGGCAGGGAATCCCGTGCCGCTTTTGGTGGCGTTGTTGGGGGTCTGGGGCTTTGGCTGGCATCTTATGTGGCAGCTCAAGCGGCTGGATATCAACGATGGCGATACCTGCCTGCGCCTGTTTCTCTCTAACCGTGATGCGGGGCTGCTGGTGGCGGCGATGTTTGGCCTAGCGGCGCTATTGTGAGGTTGAACCGGCTTGCTCAATGGCTTATCAACCGGTGAACCCTGCGATATTCTGAGGTAAAATGCGCCCGATAGCTATGATATTTGCGGCTGCCGTTTTGGTATTTGGTGTGGCGGCCGGCTGGCTGATCGCCGCCAAAACCATATCCTGGATCGAGGCTGGCCAGCAGGCCGAAATGGAGCAGGCGTTTTATGCCGGGGGAATCGACTGGGCAAGGGCCGAGGCGGACGGATTTTTGATGGTCCTGAGCGGCACCGCCCCGACGGCTGCCGACCAGGCCCGTGCGGTCAAGATATCCCGGTTGATATTTGGCGATAACCTGATTGACAAAACCGCCAGCCAATCCGCCGAAGCCGTGCTTGCCGCACAAGAGCCGCCTTTTGTCGAAATCCTGAAAAACGGTGACAGTTTTTCCCTGATCGGGCGCTTGCCACAAGGCGAAACTACCGGCATTCTCGCGCGGTTTGTTGAGTCCCTTGGCGCGGCGGCCAGCATCTCCGATGTAACCGAAGCCATTGATCACGAACCGCAAAACTGGCCGGAAAGCTTTGAGTTCGGCTTGCGGCTTGCCTCGCTGACCGGGCAATCCATTCTTAATATTACCCCCGGAGCTGTATCGCTGGAAGCGGTGGCGGATTCCACGAATTGGCAGCAGGGCTTTGAGGAAATGGCCGAAAAGCTTCGCCCCGAAGGGGTGGAGCTATCGGTGCGGCTTTCCACTCCGCGTCCGGTTATTTCACCCTATGTTTTCTCGATTGACGTGGCGGATGCCTCGGCTGCGATTTGCTCGGCGCAAGACGAGGTCGAGGCGGGCCGGATCTATGACAAGGCGGTAGAGATGATCGGGGTTAGCGTTAAATGCTCGGTCGGTATTGGCGCGCCGTCGCGCTATTGGCGCGAGGCGATCGAAGCCGGGCTTGAGGCGCTGGCCGGCTTTGGCGGCGGGCAACTGATGATCAGCGATGCCGATGTAAGCCTTGCCGCGCCGGTCGGGGTCAGCCCGCAGGATTTCGAGCTGATCACCCAGCGTTTGCGCCTTGCTCTGCCGGATGGCTTTTCGCTAAAGGCGACCAGCCCGCCCGTTCCGCCCAGCCTTGCTACAGAAGAGGCCCGTCCGGTCGAGTTTATCGTTACCCTTGCAGCCGATGGCACCGCCGTGATCGAAGGCAGCGTAAAAGACAAGCTCACCCGCGAAGTGGTGATGCGTTTTTCCGAGGCCAAATTCGGCTATGGCAGGGTGGAAGACCAGCTATGGTTGGAGGATGGTCTGCCCGATGGTTGGCAGGTGCGGGTTTTTTCCATGATAGAAGCGCTGGCCTTGCTCAATGATGGCCGTGCTGCCATGTCACCCGATTCGCTTGAAATTACCGGTGTGGCCTCGATAGAAAACGCAGCAGCCGAGCTTTCCAAACTGCTGGCCACGGGGTATCGACCGGAGGAAACCACGCTGGACCTAAGCTATGTCGCGCCCGAGGATGGAGAGAACAGCCATAGCCTTGATCCGCGCCTTTGTGTGAGCCGTGTGACCAAGCTATTGTCGGAAAACAGCATTGTTTTTGCCCCCTCCAGCGCTACGATATCAGATCCGAGCCTGCCGACTATCGCGGCTATTGCCGATATTCTGAACCGATGCCAGAGCGCGAATATCGAGGTGGGCGGGCATACTGACAGTCAGGGCCGCGAAGAAATGAACCGCGCGCTTTCCCAAAGCCGCGCCGAGGCAGTTGTGGATGAATTGTTGCAGCAAAACCTGCTATTGGCCAATCTTTCGGCCAAGGGCTACGGCGAATCAGAGCCGGTTGCCTCGAATGAAACCGAAGAAGGACGGGCGCAAAACCGGCGGATCGAATTCAAGCTGCTGCGCGAGGCCCCCGAGGCCGCCGCCCCCGCTGCCCATCAGCGTATTGTGATCGAGAATTTCCGCCGCCCTGCCTTCCGCGCCCGCCCAAATCCGGAGCCAAACCAATGAATCGAACCGACCTTACCCTGATTATCGTTTCCGCAATCGTGATCGCGCTGGTGCTGGGCTGGTCGGCGCGCTGGCTGTTTGACCGGCTGAACCGCATTCCGCATGGCGATCCGGCAGTGGAGGGCGATCCGGTCTCCACCGCCGAGGCCGCACGCGATGCAGCAGAGGCCGAGCTTTCCCGCATTCAGCTTGAATTTGCCTCGGAGTATAACCAGCTCAAGGCGGAGCTGGACGGCACCATGGACACCCTGCGCTTTGTGAGGCAAAAATCGGAAGCGCTGGAAGAAGAGCTGGAAAGCCTGCGCGGCAAAAAATAGCTGCCGTCATATATTGCTGGCCCTGTCGGGCCAGGCATTCCACAAACACCGGACCCATACCCCGCTTGACACGCCGCGCGAGGGCAGGCTTAAACGAAGCTGAATTTTGACGGAGAATATCCCCATGGCGCATAAAATCCCCACCACCGTGATTACCGGTTTTCTAGGCGTCGGAAAAACCACGCTGGTGCAGCACCTTTTGGCCAATGCCAATGGCAAACGGCTGGCGCTGATTATTAACGAATTCGGTGATCTCGGGGTGGATGGGGATATCGTAAAGGGCTGCGGCATCGAGGGCTGCGAGGATGATGACGTTCTGGAGCTATCCAATGGCTGCATCTGCTGCACGGTGGCAGATGATTTTATTCCGGCGATGGAAAAGCTGATCAACCGCGCCGAGCCGCCCGATCATATCGTGATCGAGACCTCCGGCCTGGCCCTGCCCCAGCCGCTGGTGCGGGCGTTTAACTGGCCCGAAATTCGCAATAAGGTAACGGTGGACGGGGTGATCACCGTGGTGGATAGCGCGGCCGTGCAGGCGGGGCGCTTTGCCCATAACGAGGCCTTGATCGACGCGCAACGGCAAGGCGACGAGAGCCTTGACCACGAAACCCCGCTTTCGGAACTATTCGAGGACCAGCTCGCCTGCGCCGATATGATTATCCTGAACAAGACCGATCTTTTGAGCGCCGATGAAGCCGAAGCGCTGGAGGCCAGGCTTAAAAGCGGGGCGCGGGCCGGGGTGAAATTTGTGCGCGCGGAAATGGGGCGGGTCAGCCCCGCCACCTTGCTGGGCCTTGGCATCGGGGCCGAGGGCGATATGGCCAAGCGGTACGCGCATCACCATCACCATGAGAGCGAGGAGCCGCATGAGCATGACCACGATCATGATGATTTCGAGAGCTTTCAGGTCGAGATGGGCGAGATCGAGGATGCGGAAATTTTTGCCGAACGGGTGAAAAAGGTGATTCTGGATCACGATATTTTGCGCCTCAAGGGGTTTGCACAGGTGAAATCCAAGCCGATGCGGCTGGTCGTGCAGGCGGTGGGTCCACGGGTGGAGCATTATTTTGACCGCCCATTGATGGCGCTCGAAAAGGGCAAAACCATGCTGGTGGTGATCGGGCAGGCGGGCATGGACGAGGGCGCGATCAAAGCCGCGCTCAGCGCCTAAATGCATCTACTACAGGCGCAAGCGGGCGAAATCACCGATGGTTC
>JALSHK010000083.1 GCA_026982275.1 Paracoccaceae bacterium
CAGCCGGATATCGACAGCACCGAGAAGCCCGCCAAGCGCCGGACCCAGAATAAAACCGATACCGAAGGTGGCCCCGACCATGCCGAAATTCTTCGCGCGCGCCTCGGGGGCGCTGATATCGGCGATATAGGCGGTCGCGGTGGAAATCGTGGCCCCGGCAATGCCCGCGATCAGCCGCGCCACCAGCAGCAAGGCAAAACTGGCGGCAAAACCCATAACCAGATAATCTATAAACAGCGCGGCAATGCCCGCAAGCAGCACCGGACGGCGGCCGAACCGATCAGACAGATTGCCCAGCACCGGCAGGCAGAAAAACTGCGCAATGGCATAGATCATCGACAGCGCCGCGCCATAAATCGCAGCATCCGAAAGGTTGCTGATGCCAAGATCGGCCAGCAAATCAGGCATGATCGGAAAGATCAGGCCAATGCCGATCGCATCCATCAAAATGGTCGCAACCGCAAACCCCATACCCGCTTTATGTCCATGCCTATCCATGCGCCAACATAAAAAAGGCCCCGCCGGATGGCGAGGCCTATTTCGATAGGTATATTGCGAAAATCAGGTGCCGTGGCGAATGAGCAGATCGTGATGATCCCCCACACGACGTGCAGCCGCAGCCTTATGATGATCGGCAGCGTCTTTGGCGTCTTCCTCGGCGATGCGGTGGAATTCCTCCAGCAGCTCCTTGGTGACCTCGCCCTTGGGCAAAGCATTTTCAGCCAGCACCGAAACCCCCTCGGCCGAGATCTCGGCAAAGCCGCCGGTCACGAGATATTGCGTGGTTTCGCCATCGGCCACCACGCTCACATAGCCCGGGCGAAGGGTGGTAACGACCGGAACATGCCCGGGCATCGCCACCATTTCACCCTCGGTGCCGGGAATACCGACACTTTCGGCCTGAAAAGAGGCCAGCTTGCGCTCGGGTGACACCAGGTCAAATTGCATTGTATCAGCCATGGATGGCCTCCTTTATGCAGCTTCCGCAGCCATTTTTTCGGCTTTGGCGATCACGTCATTGATACCGCCAACCATATAGAACGCAGCCTCTGGCAGGTGGTCAAACTCACCGGCAACCACACGCTTGAAGCTGTCAATGGTTTCTTCGAGCGGCACCTGAATGCCGTCAGAACCGGTAAACACCTTCGCCACGTCAAACGGTTGCGAGAGGAAACGCTGGATTTTACGCGCGCGGGTCACGGTCATTTTGTCTTCTTCCGACAATTCGTCCATGCCCAGAATGGCGATGATATCCTGAAGCGATTTGTAGCGTTGCAGAATGCCCTGAACGTCACGCGCGACATTATAATGCTCTTCGCCTACCACCAGCGGATCAAGGATACGCGAGGTTGAATCAAGCGGATCAACGGCCGGATAAATCCCCAGCTCGGAGATCGCACGGTCAAGCACGGTAGTTGCGTCAAGGTGGGCAAACGAGGTTGCAGGCGCGGGGTCGGTCAAGTCATCGGCCGGCACATAAATCGCCTGAACCGAGGTGATCGAACCGGCTTTGGTCGAAGTAATCCGCTCTTGCATCGCGCCCATGTCGGTGGCCAGCGTTGGCTGGTAGCCCACAGCGGAGGGGATACGGCCAAGAAGCGCCGAAACCTCGGAACCCGCTTGGGTAAAGCGGAAGATGTTATCCACGAAGAACAGCACGTCAGCGCCGGTTTCATCACGGAATTGCTCGGCGAGCGTGAGGCCCGAAAGCGCTACCCGCATACGGGCGCCCGGAGGCTCGTTCATTTGGCCGTAAACCAGCGCAATTTTGCTTTCTTCCAGATTATCGGGAATAATCACGCTACCTTCGATCATCTCGTGGTAAAGGTCGTTGCCTTCGCGCGTACGCTCACCAACACCGGCAAACACGGACACACCGGAGTGCACCTTGGCGATGTTGTTGATCAGCTCCATGATGAGAACGGTCTTGCCCACACCAGCCCCACCGAAGAGGCCGATTTTGCCGCCTTTGGTATAGGGCGCGAGCAGGTCGATCACCTTGATGCCGGTTACGAGGATCTCGGATTCGGTGGACTGATCCGCGAAATCGGGAGCCTCGCCATGGATCGAGCGAAATTCTTTGGTTTTGATCGGGCCTTTTTCATCTACCGGCTCGCCGATCACGTTCATGATCCGGCCAAGCGTGGCTGTGCCGACCGGCACCTGAATGGTATCGCCGGTATCGGTCACTTTATCGCCGCGAACCAAACCTTCGGTGGCGTCCATCGCCACGGTGCGAACCGTGTTCTCGCCGAGGTGCTGGGCTACTTCCAGCACCAGGCGGTTGCCGTTATTGTCGCATTCAAGGGCGTTGAGGATTGCCGGCAGGCTGTCTTCGAACTGAACGTCGACAACCGCGCCAATCACCTGTGTAATTTTACCTACAGCTTTTTTAGCCATCAGTTTTTCTCCAGTTTAAAGCGCTTCCGCGCCCGAGATAATCTCGATCAATTCATTGGTAATCGCAGCCTGACGCGAGCGGTTGAACTCGATGGTCAGTTTGTCGATCATTTCGCCAGCGTTGCGGGTCGCGTTATCCATGGCGGACATCCGCGCGCCCTGCTCCGAGGCGCCGTTTTCCAGCAGCGCGGTGAAAATCTGGGTGGATACCGCACGGGGCAGCAGATCATCCAGAATTTCGGTTTCTTCCGGCTCGAAATCATACAGGGTCGAGGCGGCACCCTCTTCCAGTTCGAATTTTGCAGGAACCAGCTGTAGCGGAGTCGGGATCTGGCTTACGACCGATTCAAACCGGCTGTAAAAGATCGTTGCCACGTCAAATTCACCGGCATCAAAGCGCTTGATCACATCTTTGCCAATGGCCGCTGCATGGGCATAACCAAGGCGCTTGACCTCGGACATATCCACATGGTCAATCATGGTATCGCCAAATTCGCGCTTGAGCTGGTCACGGCCTTTTTTGCCAACAGTGATCATTTTCACCGTTTTGCCAGCGGCTTGCAGCTCTTGCGCATGCACTCGCGCCAGCTTGGCAATATTGCCGTTAAACCCGCCGCAAAGCCCGCGCTCGGAGGTGGCAACGATGAGCAGATGCACATCGTCTTTCCCCGTGCCGCGCAGCAAAAGCGGTGCATTTTCGCTCTCGGCTGCGCCTTGAGCAAGGTTCCCGAGAACCGCATTCATCTGCGCGGCGTAAGGGCGCGCATCTTCAGCGGATTCCTGGGCGCGGCGAAGCTTCGCCGCAGCCACCATCTGCATGGCCTTGGTGATCTTCCGAGTGTTTTTAACACTCTCGATCCTCGTTTTTAGGTCTTTGAGGTTCGCCATTGGCTAAAACTCCCTTCCCTTAAGGCCAAAATTACGCGAAGTCTTTTGCGAAGGCTTCGATTGCGGCTTTGATGCTGTCTTCCAGCTCACCTTTAACCTTGCGGTCATTGTCGGTGATGTCTTTCAGCAGGTCGGCATTGTTGTTGCGCAAATGCGCCAGCAGGCCGGTTTCAAAGCGGCTCACGTCTTTTACGGCCACTTTATCAAGGAAGCCCTTGGTGCCGGCGTAAATAACGATCACCTGTTCCGCATTCGTCAAAGGCGAATATTGCGCCTGCTTCAGAAGCTCGGTCAGGCGCTCGCCACGGGCCAGCAAAGCCTGTGTGGAAGCGTCCAGATCGGAGCCGAACTGGGCAAAAGCCGCCATCTCGCGATACTGCGCCAGCTCCAGCTTGATCGACCCCGCAACCGATTTCATCGCATTGGTTTGCGCCGAAGAGCCAACCCGGGAAACGGAGAGACCTGTATTCACAGCCGGACGAATACCCGCGTTGAACAGCTCGGTTTCAAGGAAGATCTGGCCATCGGTGATCGAAATCACGTTGGTCGGAATAAAGGCCGACACATCACCGCCCTGGGTTTCAATGATCGGCAGCGCCGTGAGCGAGCCGGAACCATAATCCTCATTGAGCTTCGAAGAGCGCTCAAGCAGGCGAGAGTGAAGGTAGAAAACATCGCCCGGATAGGCTTCGCGCCCGGGTGGACGACGCAGCAGAAGCGACATCTGGCGGTAAGCCACGGCCTGCTTGGAAAGATCATCATAGATGATCAGCGCGTGGCGGCCATTGTCACGGAAGTGCTCGGCCATCGCGGTGGCGCAATAAGGCGCGAGGAACTGAAGCGGTGCAGGGTCGGAAGCCGTAGCCGCCACAACGATGGAATATTCCATCGCGCCGTTTTCTTCCAGCTTGCGCACCAGCTGCGCCACGGTCGAGCGCTTTTGCCCGATCGCCACATATACACAGTAAAGCTTCTTGCCTTCATCGTCACCGGCGGCCTCATTATAGGCCTTCTGGTTCAGCACAGTATCCAGCGCCACAGCGGATTTGCCGGTTTGGCGGTCACCAATGATCAGCTCGCGCTGGCCACGGCCAACAGGAATAAGCGCATCCACAGATTTCAGGCCGGTGGCCATAGGCTCGTGCACCGATTTCCGCGGGATAATGCCGGGGGCTTTCACATCCGCCACCGAGCGCTTTTTGGTTTTCAGCGGGCCTTTGCCGTCAATCGGGTTGCCGAGGCCGTCAACAACACGGCCAAGCAGCTCATCACCCACCGGAACATCCACAATAGAGTTCGTCCGCTTAACGGTGTCGCCCTCTTTAATGTCGCGGTCCGAGCCAAAAATCACGATCCCGACATTGTCGGTCTCGAGGTTCAGCGCCATGCCACGGATACCACCGGGGAATTCGACCATTTCGCCGGCTTGAACATTGTCCAACCCATACACACGCGCAATACCATCGCCAACCGATAGCACACGCCCTACTTCAGCGACTTCTGCCTCAGCACCAAAATTCTTGATCTGGTCCTTGAGGATCGCGGAGATTTCTGCGGCTTGGATGCCCATTTATCCGACCTCTTTCATTGCATTTTGAAG
>JALSHK010000084.1 GCA_026982275.1 Paracoccaceae bacterium
CAAGCCATTGTAAAGCTGAATGATTGCAAGGGCGAAGATGTGCTGGCGCGCGGCAAGCTGACCCCGCCAAAACGCGCCGATATGAAAACCGGCATGGAAGCGCTGATCCATCATTTCAAGCTTTATTCCGAGGGTTTCCATGTGCCTGCGGGCGAGACCTATGCGGCGGTCGAGGCCCCCAAGGGGGAGTTTGGCGTTTATCTGGTCGCGGATGGTTCCAACCGCCCCTACAAGGTGAAAATCCGCGCGCCGGGCTATGCACATCTGGCGGCGATGGACCATATGGGCAGGGGGCACCAGCTGGCGGATATCGCGGCGCTGATCGGCTCTATGGATGTGGTGTTCGGGGAGATCGACAGGTGATTTATACGCCGCAACATTGGCTATCCTGCTTGGCAACCGGCGTTTTATCGCTGGAGCCGGGGGCTGTTGCGGCGATGGGATTTGCAAGAAAATATAGTAAAAGCAAGAGGATACTGAGCGGGGAGATTGATTATGGGAAAGTTTAAGGCCTTTATAACCGGCATGGCGGTGGCGATGGTCGCCGGCTCCGGTTTTGCGCAGGCGCTGGATCCGGCGCGAATGGAGCTTTTCCGCACCATTCTGCAAGGTAATGATTGCGCACTGACCGAAGCCGAGGCCAATATCATTTTCCCGCAATTCGACTTTTCCAAATCCGAAACCCGGGAAATTGTCGGGGTGATGATTGCCTCGGGCGAGGTGCAGCTGGATGGCAGCACCCTGAACCTGACCGATGGCAGCTGTGGCGGCGTGGATGCGGGTGTTGATGTGGCGGAACTGCTGGGGCGGCGCGATGTGCAACAATTCATCGCTATTATGGCCGAAAACAGCTGCGCCATGACCGAAGCCGAGGGCGAAGCGGCATTCACTGCGCGGGGCATCGGCAAAGCGCAGGTTTCGGCCGTGGTTGGCCCGATGATCGAGGCGGGCATGGCCAGCTTTGATAGCGCACAGGGGGTATTGTCGGTTGATGCTGCCTATTGCTCGCCGGTGATGGCAGATAGCGGGGCGAATGAAGCAGGGGCTTCGCCCGCATCGCCCTCCGAGCCAGCAGATCCTGTAACGCAGGTAATTGCTGTATTTGCATCGCAGGATTGCCGTATTCCGGTGGTGGCCGCCAATGCAATATTTACCGAAGCCGGTATGGGGCTGGAAGCGGCGATGAGCGCGGTTGGCAGCCTGATGGCTTCGGGCCAGCTCTCCATGGCCGAGGGGGGAGAAATGATTGCGAATGCCAGCATTTGCAGCCCGGCCGTGGCCCTGGCTCCGGCGGCTTCACCCGAAGCCCCTGCTGTTGCGCCAACCGCTGCTCCAGCAATGGAAATGACCATGACGATGGAAAATGACGGTTCCCCCGAAGGGATGTTGCTCTCTTATATCGTGCAGCAGGGCTGTTCGATCGAGGCCGGTGCCGGCAATCTGCTTGCAGAAAGCGGCGTGCGTCAGGATCAGGCTTTCCGGATCGTGGATCAATGGGTTGAAAGCGGCAAGGCGAATTTGACCGATGGCGGTTCACGGGTTCAGCTGGACCCGGGTCTCTGCGCGGCTGGTGACGCCGTGGTGGTGGTCGAGCCGGTTAATCCGGCATCCCCGCCGGAGGCAGATACGGCTGTGGCGGATGATCCTCGCGCCGGATTGCTGGCGATGCTGGCGCAGAATAACTGCGAGATCAGCCTTGGCAATGCGGCAGAGGCCATCGGCAATGCCGGGCTGGATTATAACGCCAGCATGGGCATGCTGAGCCGGATGATGGCCAGCGGCGAGGCCAGCAGCCCCGATGGTGGCCAGACGCTGCAAGTATCGGCGCCGCTTTGCCAGCCCGCGGTCGCGGCTGTGCCTTCCACGCCGCGCGAGGTGTTTATCGAGCTGCTCAAGCAAAATAATTGCCGCATAACCGCTGCCGAATTCAGCACCTTGCTGCCGGTAAACGGCCTTGATGCTTCGGCGGCTTTTGCGATGATTTCCGAATTGGAAGCCGAAGGGGTTATCTCCCTGCCGGCCACCCGAGATGTTGTAACCCTTAGTGCGGAGATGTGCCGTTAATGCTACGCCGTCTAACCCCAGACCAGCCCGGGAGCTTTGCTTTCACAGATGCCAATATGGCATGGGCACAAGAGCAGATCAAAAAATATCCCGAAGGGCGGCAAGCCTCGGCGGTGATCCCGCTATTATGGCGGGCACAAGAGCAGGAAGGCTGGCTGAGCAAGCCCGCGCTGGAGGCGGTTTCGGACATGCTGGATATGCAATATATCCGCGTGCTGGAGGTGGCGACGTTTTATTTTATGTTCCAGCTCAAGCCGGTCGGCTCGGTGGCGCATATCCAGATTTGCGGCACCACTTCTTGCATGCTTTGCGGCTCGGAAGATCTGATTGCGGTGTGCAAGGCCGAGATCAACGAAAAGCCCTATCTGCCAAGTGCCGATGGCAAGCTGAGCTGGGAAGAGGTGGAATGCCTCGGGGCCTGCACCAATGCGCCGATGGCGCAGATCGGCAAGGATTATTACGAGGATCTGACCGAGGAAAGCCTGCGTGGCTTGCTGAAGGATTTTGCTGCGGGCAAGGTGCCAAAGCCCGGCCCGCAAAACGGGCGATTTGCCGCCGAGCCTCTGGGCGGGGCGACCACGCTGAAAGACAAATCCGGCGAGGCGCATAATGGCTCTGTGGCGCTGGCGGTATCGCTTGGTGACACCGTAAGGCGGATCGATGGCAGCGAGGTGCCGCTTTGGAAAGCGCCAACGCCGGTGGGCCAGCAGCAAGCGGCCCCCAAGGCCAAAACGACCCCGGAAAAATCGCCCCCCAAACCGGCAGCTGAAGCGGTGGCCGGGGTTTCGGATGCGGATAAGCCCGAGCTGCTCGGCGCCCCCATGGGCGAGGCGGATGATCTGAAAAAGATCAAGGGTGTAGGGCCAAAGCTGGAGAAAGAACTGAACGGGGCGGGGGTATTTCATTTCAGCCAGATCGCGGGCTGGAGCGCCAAAGAGGTGGCCTGGGCCGATGAGAATCTCGTAAGCTTCAAGGGGCGGATCACACGGGATGAATGGGTAAAGCAAGCCAAGGTATTGATGAATAAATAGAAAGACGACAACGGGAGAGAGAAGATGAACGACAGCTATACCACAGATAATGAATGCAAGCTCACAGGCGGTCTCTGGTCGCTGGTTGTGGCGTTGATTGTTGCCGGCGTGGCCTGGTTCTTCTTTGATTTTTGGCCCGTGGTTGCCGTGATCTTCATTGTGGTTTTTGCGCTTGGTTTTGTGCTGACGCTATTCATGTGCCACGCCCGAACCGTGGCGCGCGGCGATGTGGATCAAAGGGCGGTGGATATTGCGCGCAAGGAAATGGGCATGGCTTCCCCTGCGGATGCGCCGATTGAAGAGCCTGCTCCCGAAGTTGAAGCCGCGCCGGAGCCGGAGCCAAAAGCTCCAGAGCCGGTGCATGAGGATCATGCCGGAGAGGAAGCGGGCGAGGGCGAGGCCAAGCCCGAGCTGTTGACCGAGGCGCGCGGCGGTGTGGCGGATGATCTCAAAAAGATCAAGGGCGTGGGACCAAAGCTGGAAAAAGAGCTGAATGCAGCCGGCGTTTTCCACTTTGACCAGATCGCCAGCTGGACGGCAGAGGAGATTTACTGGGCGGATAATCATCTGGTCAGCTTCAAGGGCCGGGTGAGCCGCGATAACTGGGTCGAGCAAGCCAAGGGCTTTGTGAAAGAAACATAACCACGGGCCTTCCCTGTGGCTAGATAAGGAAAAGCAAATGGGCCGTGAAGAGGCACAACGAAAACAAACCCGGCTGGCATCGATTGTGATGCTGGTCTCGGTGGTTGTGCTGATGGGTGGCTCATGGCTTGGCGGCATGTTGGGGCTGCCGGTGCGCTATGCTTTTTTGATAGATTTTTCGGCGCTGGGCGGCTTTGCCTTTGCGATGATTACATTATTCAGGGTTTGGCGGGATCGCCAAAAAGACGGAGAGTAGTATGCTCAAGGACCAAGACCGGATTTTCACCAACCTTTACGGGATGGAAGATCGCTCGCTCAAAGGCGCGAAATCGCGCGGCGCGTGGGATCGCACCGGCGAATTTATCAAAAACGGTCGGAGCTGGGTCGTGGAGCAGGTCAAGGAATCCGGTCTGCGCGGGCGCGGCGGCGCGGGCTTTCCTACGGGGCTGAAATGGTCGTTTATGCCCAGGGAGTCCGATGGCCGCCCGAGCTATCTGGTGGTGAATGCCGACGAGTCCGAGCCGGGCACCTGCAAGGATCGCGAGATCATGCGCCATGATCCGCATACATTGGTGGAAGGCTGCCTGATTGCCGGTTTTGGCATGGGGGCGAATGCGGGCTATATCTATATCCGTGGTGAATTTATCCGCGAGCGCGAGGCGCTTCAGGTGGCGATTGACGAAGCTTATGATGCTGGCTTGCTGGGCAAAAATGCAGCGGATTCGGGCTGGGATTTTGATCTTTACCTCGTGCATGGCGCAGGGGCCTATATTTGCGGCGAGGAAACCGCGCTGCTCGAAAGCCTTGAAGGGCGCAAGGGCATGCCGCGCATGAAGCCGCCATTTCCGGCCGGTGTCGGGCTTTATGGCTCGCCCACGACCGTGAATAACGTGGAAAGCATCGCGGTGGTGCCAACGATTTTGCGCCGTGGCGCGAGCTGGTTTGCCGGCATGGGGCGGCCCAATAATGCGGGCACCAAGCTGTTTGGCATTTCGGGCCATGTGGTCAGCCCGTGTGTGGTGGAAGAAGAAATGTCTATCCCGCTGCGTGAATTGCTCGATAAGCATTGCGGCGGGGTTCGTGGCGGCTGGAAAAACCTGAAAGCGGTCATTCCGGGTGGTTCATCCGTGCCG
>JALSHK010000085.1 GCA_026982275.1 Paracoccaceae bacterium
CGTATTCTTTTGCCGTATAAGCGTTGGCGGCGGCGATGATTTCGTTGGCCTCGTCCCATGTGGCGCGCACAAAGCCGCCTTTGCCACGGGTTTTGGTATAGGCATCGCGGGCCGGTTTATCTTCTTGCAGGGCTTTCCACGCCGCTGTGGCGCTCATATTGGCGCGCAGCTTGCGATAGGCCTTTAGCATCGCACCACGGATCAGCGGGTTTTTCACGCGGTTGGCGGAGTAGAGATACCATGAATAGCTGGCACCGCGCTGGCAGCCGCGTGGCTCGTGGTTGGGCATATCAGGGCGGGTGCGGGGGTAATCTGTCTGCTGGGTTTCCCAAGTGACGATCCCGGATTTCACGTAGATCTTCCAGGAGCAGGAGCCGGTGCAATTAACCCCGTGGGTGGAGCGCACGACCTTGTCATGCCGCCACCGGTTACGATATACATCCTCCCAGTCGCGGTTTTCAGCAGTGGTTTCGCCAAAGCCGTCGGAAAAGGTATCCAGCCGTTTTTGCTGGAAAAAATTGAGGCGGTCGAGCAGGTGGCTCATCGGGGTCTCTCCTTGGATATTTCAGGGATGCTCCGGCCATGCAGAGGCCGGAGCAGATGGTCGATTAAGGGTTTTTCACATAGGCATTGGGCCGCAGGTAGAACCACCAGTTGATGATGATGCAAACAACATAGAATGCGGCAAAGCCATAAAGAGCGTATTCCGGGGTTGCGGCTTTGATCTGCTCGCCGAACACTTTCGGAATGATGAACGCCCCGTAAGCGGCGATTGCGGCTGTCCAGCCCAGAACCGGCCCGGCCTGCTCTTTGTTAAATACAACCGCAATGGTGCGGAAGGTGGAGCCGTTGCCAATGCCGGTGGCGGCAAACAGGATCAGGAACAACACCATGAAGGGGAAGAAATAATCCTCCGGGGTTGCCGATACATAGGCCTGCTTGAGAAAATAAGCTACACCGAGCGCAGAGAACACCATTACAAACGAGATGATCTGGGTAACTTTTGCGCCGCCGATTTTATCAGAGATCATGCCGCCAACAGGCCGGATAAGCGCGCCGATGAATGGTCCCATCCATGCATACATAAGCGCCGAAGGGCCGTTTGGATTAACCGTGTCATGGGTGATAATGCCATCAACCATAATGTGCTGGAAGCCAAACACAACCTTGATTGCCAGGGCAAAGGTTGCCGCATATCCGATGAAGGAGCCAAAGGTCATGATATAGATAATGGTCATGGCCCATGTGTGCTTGTTGTTGAAGATTTTATACTGGCGCGACAGGTTTTGCCCGACCGCTCCGGGGATCATTTTCAGCAAGATCACGGTCAGGGCGGCAACTAGCGGAATGACAACCCATTTGGAAAGCCCAATGCCCGAAACAGGCAGGCCGGTCGATGTCTCGGGCAGCATCAGCCACAGGCCGAAAGCCGAGGTCACAAAGCCGACAAGCAGCATACCCGTGATGATACTAAAGGCACCTGCGGGGTTCGGGATGTCGGGGGAAACATGCTCGTCGCGAATGTTGTTCATGCCGATCCAGCCAATAATGGCCAGCGGCACCAGCGCGATCAGCCATACAAATCCGGCATTCTGGATATAGGTTTCCGTGCCGGCAGGAATTTTGCCGATCAAGGTGCCGGAGGTCTGCTCCAATGTGCGGCTGTTGCCGCCAAACAGGCCAAAGGTCATCACCAGAGGGATAACGATCTGCATGGTGGTTACGCCAAAGTTACCCAGCCCCGCATTCATGCCCAGCGCATAGCCTTGCACCTTTTTCGGGTAGAAAAAGCTGATATTGGACATGGAGGAGGAGAAGTTCCCGCCGCCGATGCCCGACAAAAAGGCCAGGATCTGAAATTTCCAGAGCGGCGTTTCCGGGTTTTGCAGGGCAATCCCGGCACCGATCGCAGGGATCATCAGAAGGGCGGTGGTGAAAACAATGGTATTGCGCCCGCCCGCGATGCGGATGAAAAAGGTTGAGGGGATGCGCAATGTCGCCCCTGTCAGGCCCGCAATCGCAGCCAGGGTAAACAGCTCCGATTTTTCAAAGGCAAAGCCGAGGTTGATCATTTGCACCGTGATAATGCCCCAGTAAAGCCAGACCGCAAAGCCGACCAAAAGGCTGGGGATGGATATCCACAGGTTGCGCGTAGCGATGGACTTGCCGGTCGAGGCCCAATAGCTCTCGTTCTCGATATCCCAGTTTCTTAGGTCTTTTCCCATAATGGTCTCCTCGTTTTGAGTAGGATTATTACGGCGGAGCGATGGGGCACCCCGCCGAGATTTGTTATATTTTCTTGCTGTGCTTCTCGTTGTATTCCTCGATTATTTTTATGGAATTGGCCACGGCTTCGTTTGCGCGGTCTGCCTTGATTTGCAGCAGCTCCAGGCTGGCTTTTTCAAACAGCGCCTTTTCTTCGGCCTCCTGCTCCGGGGAGAACCGCAGGAAGAAGGTCAGGAAAGAAGCAATGGCGACCACCACACCGATGGTGAAAAACACATCGTTCCATTCCATTGTGCCCTTGAACAGGAAGCCCGCAGCCACCGCACCGGCATTGCCGCCCGCGCCAACCACACCGGCCACCGCGCCGAGTGCTTTTTTATTGACGAACGGCACCACAGAGTAGGTTGCGCCCTCGGCCATTTGTGTGAATAGCGAGAAAACGACCAGCATCGGGATGGCGAGGAACAATACGCTCATCTGGCTGAAGATCATCAGCGCGATTCCTTCGCCCAGCAGCACGATAAACAGCCAGAATGCGCGGCCACGCAGGCCCCAGAGCTGACCGAAGTTATCGCCGAATATGCCACCCAATGTGCGGGCGAAAATATTCATCAGGCCAAAGGAGGCCGCGATAGCACCGGCGGCTACAAGGCCGACATCGAAGTAATCATAAAAGTAGAGCGCGGCGGTGTTGTTTACCGTCAGCTCGATGCCGAAACAGGCACCGTAGATCAGAAAAAGCACCCAGACGCGGTAGTCTTTCAGGGCCTTGAGGTATTCGCCTTTCACTTTTTTCTTGTGGGGCATCTGGCCCTTGGCCCGCAGTTCCTTGAAGCTGCCATCCGGCGCATCCTGGGTCATAAAATAGTAAGTGATGCCGACAAGGAAAACCACAATACCCACAGCGACCATCGACATGCGCCAGGCCTGCGCATCTGTAAAGCCAAAGCCGATCACAAAGCCCGAAAAAATCAGTGGCATGATAATTTGCGTGGCACCACCACCAAGGTTGCCCCAGCCGGCGCTGGTTGCGTTGGCCGTGCCCACAACATTGGGCGCAAACATCACGGAAGTATGGTATTGGGTAATAACAAACGCGCCGCCGATCATGCCGATAAGCAGGCGGAAAAACAAAAAACTCTCGAAACTGTTTGCCAGGCCGATGCCGGCAACCGGAAATGCACCAAGCACCAGTAACCATGTATAGGTCAGCCGTGGCCCGTATCTGTCACACAGAAATCCGATCAGGAACCGGGCAAACACGGTCATGGCAACGGAGGCGATGATGGTCCAACCCACCTGGGATTTTGTCAGTTCCAGCTCGTCGCGCACAATGATCATAAGCGGCGCAATGCCGAACCATGCAAAAAAGGCGGAGAAAAAAGCAAACCATGTCATATGAAAGGTTCTGATTTGCACCTTGTTGACCTTGAAGAAATTCCCCCAAAGGCTTGTGGATTTGTTTTGTATTTCCATTTCATTGTCCCCGAATAGAGAAAGCGCAACTTTTGGTTCTAGTGGCAGCTAGGTCACTGGCTGATTAGTGGACTGTATTCCGGCATGGTTTTTTGATTCAGATCAACAGACGTGAATTATTCAACAAAATAAATGTGTTAACGACATTGTTCGGGTTGGTTGCGGTTAATGTTTAAGGCCCGTAGCAACAATGGTGATATAAAGTATTGACATTAACTCCGAGCTTGATTGATAAATATCAAGCGGCAATCAGCGAGTATCCCATGCGTGAAAGTGACATCCCTACGATTCGATCCTTAGAGCTTTTTCGCGAAATGGCGGATGATAGCTTTGCCGAGCTGGTGCGGGGTGCCTATGTGCAAAACTTCCCGCCCAACATGGAATTGATTGTGGAGGGGGATGCATGCGATTTCCTGCACATCGTCGAGAGCGGCTCGGTGGAGCTGTTAGCCAACTGGAACGGGCGCGAAACCGCGATGACAATCCTGCGCGAGGGCGCAACCTTTATCTTGGCGGCGGCTATCCGGGATGCGCCCAATCTGATGTCGGCCCGCACGCTGGAGCGCTCTCGCATCATCATGCTGCCTGCGGAAGACGTGCGGCGGGTGTTTGAAAAAGACCATGCCTTTGCCCGCGCGGTGGTGATGGAGCTGGCCTATTGCTATCGCGGTGTGATCAAGGGGGTAAAGGGGCTGAAGCTGCGCAGCTCGATAGAGCGCCTGGCGAATTACCTGCTTAAATGGCAAAAGAAATCCGGCGGCGGGGCGCGGTTTTTGCTGTCGGTGGAAAAACGCCGGCTGGCGTCTATTCTGGGGATGACACCGGAAAACCTGTCGCGCTCGATCAAGGCGCTGCGGCCCTACGGGGTGGTGATCGAGGGGCAGATGGTCGAGATATCCGATCCCGAAAAGCTTGCGGATATGGCCAAACCAACGCCGCTGATCGACGATCCGCGAAGCTAAAAACCGCTATCTCAGGATTGGCGGTTTGTCGGGGTCCATGCCCGGCGCGACCGGCGCGAGGGCCTTGGGCAGTATCAGCTCGGGAATTTCAAAGCCCAGCCCTGCACGGATGAATTTTTCCAGATGCGGATCAT
Organism: Paracoccaceae bacterium; assembly: GCA_026982275.1. Lineage (GTDB taxonomy): Bacteria > Pseudomonadota > Alphaproteobacteria > Rhodobacterales > Rhodobacteraceae > UBA3077. Next base: position 4,799 of record JALSHK010000085.1, read on the forward strand.
CTGCGGCCAAAAACGCCAAATCCAGCGTGCCGGCCTCAACGCCGCTAAAGCGCAGCGCCTCCGAG
>JALSHK010000086.1 GCA_026982275.1 Paracoccaceae bacterium
GGCAGGGGCTTTGCCCCTCTTCGCAAGCGAATTCACCCCGGAGTATTTTGCGAGAAGAAGGCCGCCACATCGCAGCATTTATTATGTGGCCTGGCGCAAAATATCCGTTACCAGCACCTGAATCGAAACCGGACCAAGCACCTGTGCGGCGGCACCATTCAAGGCACGCCTCAGGTCAGACATCTTTTCGCCAGAGGTGAAATCACCATTAAATCCACCAGTATTGGCGTGGCGAAACAGCACTTGCAGAAAAGCGTCCCGCAATTTGGGTTCACGATCATATACATCATTGGCAAATCCCGCCTGCACCTCAATCGAAAGCGACATGACGACCAGCGAAATCACCTGATCATCGCTGACAATCGGCACAATCATCTGCCGCTGCAGCGCTACATATTCCGGGCTTCCCTCGTTCGCAGCCTCTGCGCTTGCCTCGTCGGAGGGTGCGGCTTCCTCCGGCATTGCCGAAGCTTCTTCCTGCGCGGGGCAATCCTCGCCTTCGCAAGCTTGGGCGATTTCGGCTTCCGGATCTGGCGGAGCTGGGCGCAGGAAATACCCTGCGCCAATTCCGCCACCACCGCCCAGAAGCAGCAATATTATCGGCAATAGTTTTTTCATCTATTTTTCGCCTTTCTAGAATGGTGCCAGAATTTCAAGTATCTGCTGGCCATAGCGCGGTTGTTGCATATCCGAGATCATACCCCGCCCGCCATAATAAATCCTTGCGCCTGCCATTTTATCGTAGGTAATCGTATTTTGCCGCGAAATATCCTCGGGCCTGATAATACCGGTGATTTGCAAATCGCGAAGCTCGCTATTCACCCGCACCTCCTGCGTGCCACGCACCACCAGATGCCCGTTTGCCAGCTCTTGTACTACCGTTGCCGCAATGCGTAGCATGATTTGCTCATTCCGGTTAATGCTGCCTGTTCCCGAAGTGTTGGAATTGCTGTTCAGCCCTAGCGCCGGATCGGTAATATTGCCAGCATCCCCGCCATTAATCCGCTGTGGAATGCCAAACAAATCCGATATTGCCATGTTTTCGCCCGCACTTCGGGTGCGGGTCGAGGTATTTTGCAGCTGCGCCTGATCATCTATATTAATGATAATGGTTAAGATATCGCCCATCCGCGCCGCGCGACGATCGCCAAATAACGAGGCCGGTCCAGAGCGCCAGAGCGAGCCTTGCTCATAAAACTCGCGCCGCAGGGTGGGCGGTCGCACGGCCATCGCCGCGCGCTCGGCAGCTATATTGGCCTCGATTCCGTTATCCACCGCGCTGAGCTGTGGGCCACGCCCGACCTCGCCCAGCCGTTCAAGACAGCCGGAGGTGAATAGAATCAATGACAAAAGGCCTATAATTCGCTTCATATTCCAACCTCTACAATTCCATCCGCAGCTACACGACCAAAGATCACGGATTTAGAGTCCAAATTCATCACCCGCACCCGCTCGCCCACCCCGGCACGGGCCAAAACCCGCCCTTCGGAATAGATCGTCAGCAAGCCGCTGCGATAGCGCATCACCACAGGCTGGTTGCGCTCCAGAATCGCGGGCGCGCCCAGCGCATCGAGCATGATCGGGCGGCCCGGATAGATATTCACCCGCGCCTCCATGCCGATCACCTGCTCAAGGGCTGTATAGGCACCGGGCGTTTCCGCCTCTGCCAGCCGCACCATTTGCGCCGTAATCACGGTTTGTGCCCGAATGCCGCTCAGCGCCACCACCGATTGCCCAAAGGACGGCCACGCCCAGAGCGCGGCTAATAATACCAGCCAGCGCATTAGCGGATCTGCGTGGTTGCGCCGAGCATCTGGTCGGCAGCGGTGATGACTTTGGCATTCAGCTCATAGCCGCGCTGCGCCTCGATCAGCTCGGTGATCTCGCGCACGGCATCCACGGATGAAGCCTCCAGATAGCCCTGGCGAAAGGTGCCGCGCCCCTCCTCGCCCGCAGCGCCCACTTGCGGCGCGCCCGAAGCATTGGTCTCACGGTAATAATTATTGCCCGTGGCTTCCAGCCCGGCTTCGTTGGTGAAGGTCGCCAGCGTGATCTGGCCCAGCAATTCAGGATCTACCTGATCCTGAAACATCGCATAAACCTCGCCCTCGGGAGAGATGGTAACCCCGCGCGCGCCATCCGGAATCGTGATGCTAGGCACAATCGCAAAGCCCTCTGCCGTCACCAAAAGCCCGTCACCTGTCATCTTCAGCCCGCCATCACGGGTAAAGCCCGAAACGCCGGAAGGCAGCTCGATTTCGATATAGCCATTGCCCTCGATCGCCACATCCAGCTCGCCGCCGGTCTGGGTGCTGGCGCCTTGCTGCACATTCATCATCACCGCCGAGGGCCGCACCCCCATGCCGAGCTGAACCCCCACCGGCAATACCGCGCCGGAGGCCGAACTGACCGAGCCGGGGGCCTCGAGCTGCCGATACATAAGATCGGAAAATTCGGCCCGCCGCGCGTTATAGGCGGTGGTGTTCATATTGGCGAGATTGTTGGAGATCACCTCCACCCGCATCTGCTGTGCGCCCATTCCGGTGGCGGCTATTTGTAATGCATTCATAATATTCTCCTATGCGCGCTGGCCGAGGGTTCGGGTCACATTCCGAATTCGCTCATGCTCGTTTTCCAAAAATTTCATGCCCATCTCATAGGTGCGCTGCACCTCGATCATCCGCGCCATTTCCGTCACGGGGCTTACATTCGAGCCTTCAACAAAGCCCTGTAAAACCACAGGCTCCAGCATGGCCAGCGGCTCTTCATCACCGGGGTCAAACAGGGTGCCGAATTGCCGCGACATCGCCGCCTCGTCCTGCACCTCGAAAATCCCCACCTGCGCCAAAGGGTTGCCATTGGCGCTCACGGTGCCATCCTGCGCTATGCTCACCCTATCGGCATCGGGCGGAATGAAGATCGGCGCGCCGCCGGCATCCAGCAAGCGCAGCCCGTCAGGGTTCACGATTTCGCCTTCGGTATTGAGCGCAAAAGCCCCTGCGCGGGTCAGGCGATTTCCATCCGGCGTTTCGACCATAAAATAGCCGCGCCCCTGAATGGCGAGGTCCATCGGATTGCCGCTTTGCGTCATCGAGCCCTGGGAGGGATCCGAGAACCGCGCCCTAGCGGCGGCCATCGCCACCCCGCCGCCCTCATTGGGCAGGGCTTGCAGCATTTCGGTAAATACCACCCCCTCGCGGCGAAAACCGGAGGTGGATATATTGGCCACATTATTGGCCACGACCTGCATTTCTTTCCAAAGCCCGGTCTGGCGGGAAAGCGTAACGTATCCTGCGGTTTCCATAGCGTCTCCTTATTGCCCGACAATGCGGGTGATGATCTGGTCATTGAAAAAGGCCACCAGCAGCCCGCCCGAATAGCTCATCGAAAGCCAGAACACGGCGACAATCGCGCCCAGCTTGGGCACAAAGGTAAGGGTGAGTTCCTGAATCGAGGTCAGCGCCTGAAACAGGCCGATAACCAGCCCCACCACCAGCGCTACCACCAGAACAGGGGCAGACATGACCACCGCCATGTAAAGGGCGGCGCGCAGCACATCCAGAAGATCACCCTCGGACATTAAACCGGCATCCGCAGGATTTCCTGATAGGCTTCAACCACGCGGTCGCGCACGCTCACCGCGGTCTGGATGGCGATCTCCGAAGCCACCAGAGCCTCGACAACGGTTTGGGCATCCGCCTTGCCGGTCATGCCCGCAATAGCGGTGGCTTCGCCGGCTTGCATCGTGGCCATAAAATCATTTGCCATCTCGGCAAACAGGCTGCTGCCACTGCTTTGCGGGCCATCGGGCTGCGCAATATTCTGGGCGTTGGTGTAAAGCTGGGAAGCTATGTGGGGGTTGGTTTGCATAACTCGGCCTTTCTAGCGTCGTAATTTCTATCGTTTCAGGAGTTCAAGGATGGAGGACTTCATCTGTCGAGACTGGTCAAACATCTTCAAATTGGCTTCATATGAGCGCTGCGCCTCACGGGCATCGGCAATTTGCACCATCAGATCCACGTTGGAGCCTTGGTAATAGCCATTTTCATCGGCCAGCGGATGACCCGGATCATAAACCTTCGGCAACTCGGCGGTGCTAAGCTCCACCCGTCCGGTGCGCACGCTGCCGGCATCGGCCATAAAGTCACTCACCGCCTGAAAGCTCACGCTTTTGGCGCGAAAGCCCGGCGTGTCGGCATTGGCGATATTTTCAGACACCAACCGCAAGCGCGCGGCTTGCGCGGCCATGCCGCTGGCCGAAATCATCCGGCTGTTTGATAAATCACTCATCAGGGTTCTCCCTTATTTACGCCCCATACTGGTGCGAAGTATTTGCAAAGATTTCTGGTAAATGCCGAGGGCCATCTTTTGCTGCCCGCTAATTTCATTGGAGCGCATCATTTCCGCCTCCAGAGAAACGGTGTTGCCATTTGGCGATTCCACCCCGAACGGGCTGGTAAACACAGTTTCGTTTCGGGAGGTAATATGCCCCGCCCGCGTGCCCCGCAGCCCCAGCGCGCTTTGCGCTGCAAAACTATCTGCAAAGGGCACCAGATCCCGCGCCTTATAGCCAGGGGTGTCGGCATTTGCGATGTTTCGGGCCACCAGCTCCTGACGTTCGCTGGCATAGCGGGTCGAGGCGCTGGCAAGCTGGAATATTGTCATATTTTCTATCATACGGGGCTTCTCCTCCGATTTCCTTTGACCAAGAATTAACCAGTCATGGTGAATAAAGGGTAACCAACAGCCAGAATGGATACAGTTTTATGCTTTTTGATTTCACCCCCCTCACCAGCAAGCTTGCCGCGATTCGTCCCGTCACCCGCGTCGGGCGGGTAATAGGCGTGGATAGCGGCTCTATA
>JALSHK010000087.1 GCA_026982275.1 Paracoccaceae bacterium
TGGGTGTTGGAAACCATGATGCCGCGCTGCAATGCTGTTTGCACATCTATATGGTCAAAACCGGCGCCATAATTGGCAATCAGGCGCAGGTTTGGCCCCGCTTTTGCCAAAAGGCGCTGGTCGATCCGGTCTCCGATGGTGGTTACCAGCACGTCGGCCCCGGCCATGGCGGCCCCCAGGGCAGCGGCATCGAGCTTTTTGCCATCGTTAAGTTTAACATTAAACAATTCGCTCAGGCGTGTTTCCACCGGCTCAGGCAAACGGCGGGTAACAACAACATTAAGGGCAGGTGTTCCGGCTTTTGCAGGGGCCATTTTGGGTGGTTCCTTTTCCTGTATATTTGCGGCTATAATGGCAGAAATATCCGCAAAGGGAAATATTATTTCGCGATGGGCAAGAAAGAGACCGGCAGGGTGAAAAAAAACTACCTCCTTACAACGTCTCTGGCATTCATGCTGGCGATGACACCTGTACTTCAGGCCCAGCAAGACGGGCGCGGGCAGGTAACCGGCCTGCAGGTGCCGCGATATATCTCGCTCAAGAGCAAGACCGCGAATGTGCGGCGCGGACCTTCAACCACCAACCGGATCGACTGGGTTTTTGCCCATCGTGGCATGCCGCTACGGGTGTTGGCAGAATATAGGGAATGGTTTCGGGTGGAAGATGCGGATGGCGAGGGCGGCTGGGTGCATACCGCGCTGCTCAGCTCGATCCGCACGTTGCTGGTGCAGCAAGACGGGCTGATACTGCGCGAGGCCCCGCTTGCGTCATCTGCGCCGCTGGCCGAGCTTGAAGCGGGTGTAATTGTCCGTATGGGCGAATGCGTTCCCGGGTGGTGCGAAGCCACGATAGATGGCTATAATGGCTGGTTGCCCAAAGACGGCATCTGGGGAGAAGATCCGGATTCGTAATCAGGCCGGGCCTGAAATCTGCCCGCCGCGGAAAATATTTCGACGGAAACAGCGCCCTCTGCCGTGTTATACCTGAAAACACCAGGAGGACAGGATGCCGATGCAACAGGAAATTATTCAAGCTGCCCGCTTTGAATATGGAATACGACCAAGTGAAGTGCGCTTTTCGGGCGGAATTCTGGCGCAGCTTGACGGGCCGGATCCGATGGATGCTGCCTTGCCGGTGATCCGCACCGCCGATCGTGTCCAGCGGGTGATGGGGTTGCGCCGTTTGCGCGGGCAAGACCGGGAGGCTTTCCTGAAGGCGCGGCGGGAATTGCGGCAGGTGGCCGCCAGAGACATGATGCAATTGCTGGCCCGTGCAGTAGAAAATCCGCTCGGATTTCGCGAGCGGGTTTTTGCCTTCTGGCTGGATCACTTTACCGTCACCCCGCAGCAGGCCGAGGCCAGCTATATGCTCGCAGCCTATTTCGAAGACGCCATCCGGCCGCATATTGCAGGCCGGTTTGCCGATATGCTCAAGGCGGTAATTGGCCATCCCTCCATGCTGTTTTATCTTGGGCAAAACCAGTCGGTCGGGCCAAATTCTCCCATTGGCCAGCGGCGCGAAAAGGGGCTGAATGAAAACCTCGCGCGGGAGTTGCTGGAGCTGCACACATTGGGGGTGGATGGTCCGTATTCCCAAGACGATGTTCGCCAGATTGCCGAGCTGCTCACCGGCCTGAATATTGGCGAGGAGGGCACCCGGTTCAGCGGCAATCAGGCAGAGCCGGGGGCCGAGGTGATCTTTGGCAAAAGCTATGGTGGCGGACGGCCAAGGGTGCAGGATATTTACGAGTTTCTCGAGGATCTGGCGATGATGCCCGCTACAGCGCGGCACTTGGCTGGCAAGCTGATTGTGCATTTTATCGGTCCCGCGCCACAGCCACAATTGCAAGAGGAGATGGCCAGCGCCTATCTGGAAAGCGGCGGTGAACTGCGCGCGCTTTACGAGCCGCTGATCGCCCACCCAGCAGCTGTATCCGATAATTTTCCCAAGGTGCGCCCGCCGTTTGAATATGTGGTTACGGTGCTGCGGGCGCTGGATTCCAGCGCTGAAGGGATATTGAACGCAAGACAAAAGGTTGCCGGCCCCTTGCAGAAAGCCCTGACCGCAATGGGGCAAAAACCGTTTCAGCCCAATGGTCCGGATGGCTGGCCCGAGGAGGCCGAGAACTGGATAAATCCGCCACAGCTGGCGGCGCGCATTGCGTGGGTCGGGCAGTTGGCCCACACCTATGCCAGTGATCGCGATCCCCGCGCTTTGATGGAGGCCTTGCTCGGGGAAACCGCGCCGGATTTCCTTTCCTTTGCCGTGAGCGGCGCCGAAACCAAATGGGAGGGGTTGTCTTTGTTGCTGGTTTCCCCTGCCCTTATGCGCCGATAGGAGGCAAACATGACCCTTTCCAGACGTAAATTCCTGATCAATTCCACCTTGCTGGGCTGCTCTGCTGCCGCCTCGCCGCTTTTCACCCCGCTGACGCTGGCCGCTGCCCCGGGCGATAACCGCCTTGTGGTGATTATCCTGCGGGGGGCTATGGATGGGCTGGATGTTGTCCGCCCGTATGGCGAGGCCGATTATGCCCGCTACCGCCCCAGTCTGAGCCGGGATGATGGCGCGCAGGATCTTGATGGTTTCTTCGCGCTCAACTCCAGACTCGCGCCGCTGATGCCGCTGTGGCAATCCAGAGAGCTGGCTTTTGTGCAAGCGGTTTCAACGCCTTATCGCGACAAGCGCAGCCATTTTGACGGGCAGGATCTGCTGGAGACCGGCAGCAATAGCCGGGGCGGAGATACCACGGGGGGCAAAACCGGCTGGCTCAATCGGGCGCTGTCGCTATTGCCGGATGCGCGAATGGAAACCGCCTATTCGGTCGGTCCGTCGCGGATGCTGTTGATGGATGGCGAAAACGATTACTCCGCCTGGAGCCCGGGGGTGGATCTAGCCCTCTCGCCTCAGACCCGGATGTTGCTGGAGCGGATTTATGCCTCTGATCCGCTCTTTGCAACCTCGGCGCAGATGGCGCTGGAAATATCGGCCAAGACCGGGATGATGGAAGGCGGCGGCCGGCCCGGCAGTGCCAAAGGGCTGGCGAAATTTGCCGCCGACCGGCTGAATGAAGAAACCCGGATCGCCAGCTTTTCAATCAATGGCTGGGATTCGCACAATAACCAGCGCGGCACGCTCAATCGGGCGCTCGGCGAGCTGGGCGAAGCCATTTTGGCCCTGAAAGAAGGCCTCGGCCCAAACTGGCAGCGAACAACCGTGCTGGCGATCACCGAATTTGGCCGCACCGTTGCGGAAAATGGCACCAAAGGCACCGACCATGGCACAGGTGGTGCGATGGTGATGGCGGGGGGCGCGATCAATGGCGGGCAGGTTTTTGGCCAATGGCCGGGGCTGGGGGAGCTGGATCTTTACCAAAATCGCGATCTGGAGCCGACAAACGATGTGCGCCGCTATCTCGGCTGGGCCTTGCGGGATCTGTTCGGCATGGAGGCCAGCGCGCTTGGCAGCGTGGTGTTTCCGGGGCTTGATATGGGGGATAATGTCGGGATTATTGCCTAGGGGGGAACGACTTGTTTTTCCTTAGAGCAAATCCAGCCCAATTGAATTCACCGGACAACCCGAACGCATTTGCAGGTGCAAACGCTGCCTCGGGTTGCGCGGTGAATACACGCATCCGGTTGGATTGGATGCGCTCTAGCTCAGATGGCTGCGCAGGGCTTTGGCCGCCGCAAACGGGGTGAGGGCCAGCGTGAAAAGGCTCAGCCCCGCCATCATCAGAAAGGCCGGCATCGGGTCCAGCCCGTCGGCGGCCATGCTGGTGGCTTTGGCCCCGAAAATCAGGGTCGGGATATAAAGCGGCAGCACCAGCAGCGATAGCAAAAGCCCGCCGCGCTTGACGCCCACGGTGATCGCCGCCCCCGCCGCGCCGATAAATGAAAGCGCCGGTGTGCCCGCTGCAAGGCTGGCAACCAGCCAGAAATAGGCGCTTTCGGGCAGGTTCAGCGTCAGCCCAAGCAGCGGGGCCATGATCACCAGCGGCAGGCCGGTGGTCAGCCAATGGGCAACGGCCTTTACCGCTACCAGCTGCTCCAGCGGCATCGGCGAGAGCGCCAGAATATCCAGCGTGCCATCTTCGCTATCGGTTTGAAACAGCCGGTCCAGCGAGAGCAGGCTGGCCAGAAGCGCCCCGATCCATAGAATGCCGGGGGCGATTTTTCCCAATATACCCTGATCGGGACCAACGCCAAAAGGCACCAGCATCACCACGATCAGAAAAAACGCCAGCCCCAGCCCCGCGCCGCCGCCAGAGCGCAGGGCAAGGCGCAGCTCGCGGATCAATAGCGCGCCCATCACCAGTCCCCCTTCAAAAAGGGATCATGCTCGGGGGCGTCTTTTGTCGGCACATGGGGTTGCATCTCGAAGCTGCGCGGGGCTTTCAGGCCAAGATCGATATGGGTGGCGATAAAAGCCATGCCGCCCTTGGCGCAATGGGCATCGATTGTCGCCGCAAACCTTGCGGTGGTCTCGGTGTCGAGCGAAACGGTCGGCTCGTCCAGCAGCCAGAGCGGGCGGGAGGTGACGGCAATGCGCGCCAGCCCGAGGCGGCGCTTCTGGCCCGCCGAGCAGGCATGCGCCGGACGGTCGGCAATTTCATCCAGCCGGAAATCTTTCATGGTTGCGGCAAGGTTGTCCGCCTCGAAAAGCTGGGCCCAGAAATGCAGGTTTTCCGCTACGCTTAGCTGGGGTTTGATCGCGTCCAGATGGCCCGCATAGGTGATTTGGCCCTGAAAATCATCGCGCTCGGAAAAGGCAGTGCCATAGAGGCTGATCGCGCCCGCCTGCGCCGGAATAAGCCCCGCGATCACCCGCAAAAGCGTT
>JALSHK010000088.1 GCA_026982275.1 Paracoccaceae bacterium
CCTCGGGGTCCAGCACGCCGCTGATGATGATCCCTAGCGCGCCCACCATCAGCGCCACCGAGAGCCGTAGATCCGTAAACAGCACCAGCGCCATGGCAATGGCAAAAAATGTAAGCGCATGCACTACCTTGTGTGGACGAACATCCTCTTTGGGATAATCGCTGGTGACCACCACGTTCAGATTGGAATGGAATTGTTGCAGGCTTTGCCAATCGGCAAAAACCACTACAGTATCGCCGGGCTGAAACACTTCGCTGCGCACCTTTTCGCCCTCGCGGATGGTTTTGCCATTGCGGATGATGCTGAGCGTAGAAACCCCGTGCAGCTCGCGCAAGCGGATGGTGCGGGCGGATTCGCCAACCAGCTTGGAGGTGGGCGAGACCACCACCTCGGCCAAACCTGCGGTGGAGGAGGACATTACCTCGGAAAACAATTCCAGATCGGGCTTCAGCTCCAGCTTGTAGGCTTTGCAAAACACCTCGATACATTCGCGCTCTCCGATCACTGCCAGATGGTCCCCTTTGGCAATTTCGAGGCTGGCAGGCACGCCCCGCGTGGTGGTGCGCACCTTTTTGCCCGAGGTAACCCCGACTGTGCGCACGTGAAATCTGGTTTCGAATGCATCCAGATTCAGCCCGATCAGGCGGTTATTCGCCGGCACATAGATTTCGGCGATGATGTAATCAATGCCATAATCATCAAGCAGGTGGGTTTCCAGCCCGGCTTTCTGATCGGGGAGATCCACCCATTTTGGCAATACCAGCGGGCCAAAAATCACAAAATACAGAATGCCGGAAAGCACCAGCGCAATGCCGATCGGGGTCACATCAAACAGGCCGAATGTGTCAACCTGTTGATTTTCGGGCAGCGTATCATTGGCCAGAATAATCAGATCATTCAACAAAATCAGCGGGCTGGAGCCAACCATGGTAAGGGTGCCGCCCAGAATGGCGCAAAATCCCATCGGCATCAGCAGCCGCGACATCGGGATTTTGGAGCGTAGAGAGATACGCTTCACCACCGGCAAAAACAGCGCCGCCGCGCCGACATTCTGCATAAAGCCCGAAATACCGCCCACCGTGCCGGATACCAGCGGAATGATCCGCTTTTCACTGCTGCCGCCGATCTTCACCAGATAGCGCGCCACTGCGTTCATCGCCCCGGTTTTGTCCAGCCCTGCGCCCAGAATCATAACCGCAATTATAGAGATCACCGCATTGGAGGAAAATCCGTCAAACAGCTCGTTGATCTCCACCAACCCCTCTTGCAACCCCATCACCGGCGCCGCCAGCGTGGTCAACCCCAGCATGACCAGAATGGTAAGGGCCGACACATCAATCGGGATGATTTCGAAGGAGAACAGAAAAACCGCAAGCAATAGCAGGGATAGCACCCAGGCGACCTCGATCGTGGGTGCGATGCTCGTGAGCGCCCAGCCGATCACAAGGAAGCATAGCGCAGCCCCGCCAACCACATATCCGCGAAGGTTTTTCATGTTTTTCTCCTGCACCAGATAAATTACCAGAATTCCGCGCCACCATGAAGAAAACTATTCAATTTTCAAGAACTTTACTCCCACCGGAAGCCTTGAAACGGGGTTTTGCGAGGGATCTTTGAAATTGATTATAAAAATCAATAGATTGAGGGGTTGAGGCATAATGCCACTATGGGGGTATTTATCTGCCCGGCAGGGTCGGCCCCTCACCGGGGCAAATGGCGCAAGACCGGCTGCCCCGAAGATAACACACGCTCGAGGATAGCATCGCTCCCGTAAGGCGCATTCACCAGCACCAGCCCGCTACCTTGCATGCCTTCCCCCCCAAGGAGATCAAAGCTGACTTCATGGCGGATATATTTCAGCTTCAGGCCGGCAAGCAGCTCTTCATGCTGTCCGGCGCGCAGGAGCGGATACCAGATCATCACGGTTGCTTCCGGCCATTTTCGCATCAGGCGGTGGGTGAAATCGGCGACTTTCGCATATTCTGTTTTTACCTCGTATGAGGGATCGATCAGAACCAGCCCCTTGCGTGGCCTGGGCGGGGAGAGCGAAAGCACGCCTTCGTAGCCATCGCGATGATGCACGGCAGTATTTTCGGAGCGAAGCGCCTTGCGGAGTGCGCCGAATTCAGCCGGATGCAGCTCCATCAGGTGCAGGCGATCCTGCTCGCGAAGCAGGGTTTGGGCTATGAGCGGCGAGCCGGGATAGGCGGCATCACCAAATCTGGCACGGGTTTTGCCGATCGCGGATCGAAGTGGGCAATCGGGCAGGGCGAGCGCGTTGATACCCTCATTCGCCTCGCCGGTTTTCCGGCTTTCTGCTGCGCCCAGATCATAGCGCCCTCGCCCGGCATGGGTTTCCATATAGGAAATGCCCCGTGGTTTGCGGATGAGCAGGCCTAGCAGCTCTGCCAGCGCCAGATGCTTGTGGAGGTCTGCCGGATTGCCGGCGTGATATGCGTGTTGATAGGAAAGCATTGCGCTTGATAGCGCCTTGCTGCGGCCAATTACAAGCCCGAACAGGTCTAGGGCAAATCCACTCCAATTGAATTCGCCGCACAACCCGAACGCAATTGCAGGTGCAAACGCTGCCTCTGGTTGCGTGGTAAATACACGAATCCGGTTAGACTGTATGCGCCCCGGATCGGGATTGCCGAGATGGTAGTGCCCGCCCGGAAACATAAGGCCGATACTAAAAGCCTGCGGTTTTGCAGGCTTTTCATGGTAAACTTCCCGATTGTGGCGCGGCTTGCCTAATTCGCCGGAGGCGGGGTGGCGGGCACGCTGCTATCGGCCGGCACCGCGGGCTGGCCTGCCGGCGTGGTGGCGTTGCCCAGATCCGGGATCAGAATCGTGTTGGGGTCCACCGCCGGCGTGTCTGGAGTGCCGGCTTCGGGTAAGGTCAGATCCAGCACCGAATTACCACCTGCGTTATTTGTGGCAATAATGGTCAGCGTCAGAGAGGTAATAATAAACGCGATGGCAAGAATCCATGTGACCTTGGAAAGCGCCGTGGGCGCAGAACGCCCGCTCATGGCGCCGCCGCCACCACCGCCTATGCCCAGACCGCCACCCTCGGAGCGTTGGAGAAGCACAACACCGATCAGGCCAAGGGCCAGAAGCAGGTGGATGGTAAGGACGATATTTTCCATATTACGGTCTTTCGGTCACTAGGGTCGAGGCTATCTAACGCCTAAGGCGGGGGATGTCGATTCCAAATCAGGCTTAATCGGCGATATCATCATGCACATCGGATTCGCGAACATCAAGCTGACCGGAAATGCGCCGCCGGATGATGCTCCAGCTCAGGCCGAGGCCAAGCACAAAAGACAGCGCGATCAGCCCGATCCATGCCATGACGGTGCTATTGGCGGGGTCAAGCAGGTTTTTGTCATACAGCACCCAGAGCAGCACCGCAATTACCGTGACAACCAGCCCGATGCCGATCTTGCCGATGGATTGCAGCGTGGCCCGCACAAATACCACATAGGCAACGAACAGGATAAGGCCAAGCAGGATGACGACCGAAAGGTTGTCGGCGTAGCTGTCGATCGCCCAGCGGATGTAGTTGAGGCTGGTTGGATTATAGGTGGTGAATACCAGAATGAGGGCAGCGGCCCAGCGGATCAGCATTTTTTTAAGCATTTTGGCCCTCGATATGAAACTGTGTTATAAATCGGGGTTTTGGGGGCGAAAATCAAGGAAAAAGCGGAAGGGTTGTCTTGTGGAATGCAAAGCGCACCCCGAAGATGAAGGGATGCGCTGGAAGGTTTTTCGAGTATTAGGGAAGAATGAAGCCTAGTTTTTCTCTTTATCCACCATTTTTCCGGCTGAAATCCACGGCATCATGCCGCGCAGGGTTTCGCCGACTTTTTCGATCTGGTGCTCGTCATTGATGCGCCGCGTGGCTTTAAAGCTCGGCTGGCCAACGGCGTTTTCCAGCATGAAATCACGCACGAATTTGCCGTTCTGGATGTCGGTCAGCACGTCTTTCATGCGCTTCTTGGTTTCCTCATAGGGCAGGATACGCGGGCCGGAGACATATTCGCCGTATTCTGCGGTGTTGGAGATCGAGTAGTTCATGTTGGCTATGCCGCCTTCGTAGATCAGGTCGACGATCAGCTTCACTTCGTGCAGGCACTCGAAATAGGCCATTTCCGGCTCGTAGCCCGCTTCCACAAGGGTTTCAAAGCCCATGCGGATCAGCTCTACAAGGCCACCGCAAAGCACGGCTTGCTCGCCAAACAGGTCGGTTTCGCATTCTTGGCGGAAGTTGGTTTCGATGATGCCCGAGCGCCCGCCGCCGATGGCGGAGCAGTAGGACAGGCCGATTTCCATGGCTTTGCCGGAGGCGTCGGTATCCACGGCCACAAGGCAGGGCACGCCGCCGCCTTTGGTGAACTCGCCGCGCACCGTGTGGCCGGGGCCTTTGGGGGCCATCATGATGATATCGACACCGGCTTTCGGCTCGATCAGGTTGAAGTGGATGTTGAGACCGTGGGCAAAGGCAATGGCGGCGCCTTCGCGGATATTGTCATGCACGTATTTTTTATAGGTTTCGGCTTGCAGCTCGTCTGGCATGGTAAACATGATCAGGTCACACCAGGCGGCGGCCTCGGCAATGCCCATAACCTTCAGGCCTTCACCCTCGGCCTTGGCTTGGGAGGGGGAGCCTTCGCGCAGGGCGACGACTACGTTTTTGGCACCGCTATCGCGCAGGTTCAGTGCGTGGGCGTGGCCTTGGGAGCCGTAGCCCAGAATGGCCACTTTCATGTCTTTGATCAGGTTGATGTCGCAATCG
>JALSHK010000089.1 GCA_026982275.1 Paracoccaceae bacterium
GGCTGAATGCTGTCGGTCCCGATGGCCGCTATGATCCCGAGCCATCCCCCTATAATGAATACCTGAAGTCAAAAGGGTATAGCGGCGAAAACCCGTGGCATGATCACGCAAATTCTGCCGATCTCGACGGAGACATCGCCTCGGGCTGGCTGATGCAGCATGCCGACAGGCCCGCCAATATCAGAGAGGAGGACAGCGAGACCCCCTGGCTCACCTCCCGCGCTATCGATTTTCTGGAAAGCGATGCCGCCAAGGCCCCGTGGATGGCGCATCTGAGCTTCATCAAGCCCCATTGGCCCTATATTGTCCCCGCGCCTTACCACAATATGTATGGTCATAATGCCATTCAGCCGGTGAACCGTGCACAAGCCGAGCTGGAGGATATGCATCCGGTCTATGCGGCCTTTCACCAAAGCCCCGTCGGGCGGGCCTTCTCGCGAGACGAGGTCCGCGCAAAGGTTATTCCGGCCTATATGGGGCTGATCAAACAATGCGATGACCAGCTCGGGCGGCTGCTAGACCACCTCGAAGCAACGGGGCGAATGAAGGATACCATGATCGTTCTCACCTCGGATCACGGGGATTATCTGGGTGATCACTGGCTGGGGGAGAAGGATCTGTTCCATGCCCCCTCGGTCAAGGTGCCGCTGCTGGTCTATCATCCCGATGGCCGGCAGGGGCAGGTCGTGGATGCATTGATCGAGAGCCTTGACCTTGCCCCGACCTTTATCGAGGCCATGGGGGGCAAGGCCCCGGGTCATATTCTGGAGGGGCGCTCGCTGCTGCCCTTTTTGCGGGGAGAAGCGCCCACATGGCGGGATCATGTGGTCAGCGAATACGATTATTCCGCCACCCCTATCCGCGAAGCGCTCGGAGTTTCTGTGCAAGACGCCCGTCTGTTTATGATCGCGGACCGGCGCTATACTTTCATCCATGCCGAAGGCGGCTTTCGCCCGATGCTGTTTGACCGACAGGCCGACCCGGACGAGCTGGCCGACCTCGGAAACTCGCCGGAACACGCTAAAATCATCAGCAAAATGTATGCGCGGCTGCATCAGTGGTCCCGCCGCCCGAGCCAGCGCACCACCAGATCGGAAGCCGAGATACTGGCCAAAGGGGGGGATACCGGTGTGATTATCGGTGCCTATGACGAGAGCGATATTGCAGAGCGGGAAATATCGGGCTACCGGCTTTGATAGATATAGGGCTGGATATTCGGCCCGCTGCCCACCGATATCATCGCTCCGAAGGCCAGCATGGCGACAAAGCCCACCAAAGCCCCGAATGCCAGTTTTTTATTGGAGAATGGCCGCTGACCATAAACCTTTCCCGTCTGCCCGTTGATCGACATCCGGTAGCGCTTACCTGCAAGCGTATAATGGGTGATCCAGACCGGTAGCAAAATATGCTTGAAGGTTTCATCAAAAAAACGGGTTTCGGCCGATGAGATGATCTGCCGGTCGCCGCCGATATCCGCCTTGATCCAGTCCCGGATTTTCGCGCGCATGAATATCTGGCTCTCTTCATAGCCATCTACCAGCCCCGTCGTGTGGTTTTCGGCCCGAAAACCGGCCAGAAATTCGGTTTGATAGGTTTCCAGATTGGCCAGAGGCCACGGCGCCAGCGCGTCCTTGAATTCCAGCGACACCGATTTAGAGCCGGAAACCAGCACATCGTCAAAGCTGCCGGTGACGGTGCCCGATACGCTACGCCAGTGGATGCGGCGGTTCTTGCCCGAGCCGCGATAGACCCCGCGCTTGCCGGTATATTCAGTGACAATATTGGCATCATAGGTCCATGTCGGCACATATACCCCGTTAAAATGCTCGGTATCGGAATTTTCGGTCAGCCCGCCCGGCGCAAACCAGCGGGATACCAGCCAGCCTTTCATCCGGTCATGCGCAGCCTTTTCCTGCACCTTGAAGGGCAACAAGCCTTGAGGCACGATATTGCGCTGCAAGGTTACATCCGCCACAATCACACTATCACAAAACGGGCATAGGCGGGAATGCTCATCCGCATCAAACTCGACGCTCGCACCGCAGGTATTGCAAGTCAACGACGGGATTTCCATCGTTTCCATCTCTATTTGACTGTCAACCTGCGCCCAGAGATCATTCTCCACCTGCGCGGCTTCGTCATCCACATGGGGCACCTCGACCTCGGCCTCGCAATGGGTGCATTTCATCGCCTCTATGCCCGGATCATAGCGCAAATCGGCACCGCAATTCGGACAGGGGAAATCCCGGTTATATTGCCGGCTTTCCTGTTCCGCTTTCCGGATTTTTTTGGCGATTTCGGTGCCCGACCAGGGGTTTGGCAGCGGCGTATCTGTCGGTGGCGGAGGCGGGTTCTGGCTCATGCTCAATTTCCGATCGCTTCAATGATTTTCTGAACCCGCCATCCCATCGCGTCCTGCGCATATTCGATATTTCCGGCCCTGAACCAATCCACAAAAAAACTCCAGATGACAATCGCAACCAAAGCCCAGATAACCGCCCCGATCCAGCCACGGGTTTTTTCGCGGCGGGTCATGCTGTCGCCCTCGAATTCCCGATGCCCCTCAACCGCCAGCGTCAGGGATTTAAGCAGCGGCACCCCGATCGCAACCATGCCGCCTGCCACCGCGATCAGGGATAGGGCAAATGCAAATGGCGCATCCATAACCAATACCTCAAATAAAAACCCACCCCGCAATATGCAGGATGGGCCTATAAGTAACCAATTCGTCGGCCTAGTTCAATGCTGCATCCGTAATAACGCTGGTCCATGCGCCTTCGGGTTGCATTGTGATCACCGGATCATCACCGCCGGCCAGCAGCGAATCCACGGTGCGCTGGAAATCGGCCTCATCCAGAGCGCCGTTGGAGCCTGCGGTCAGCTTGGCAATCTCGCCCATCATGCGGGTTTGATGCTCGATGGTTTGTGCGCCGGTTTCATCATATTCCAGCACGATCTCGGCCGCGGCATCGGGGTTTTCCTCGGCCCATTTCCAGCCCTTCATCGAAGCCCGCACAAAGCGCACCATGCGATCCACAAATTCCGGATCCGAGAGGTTCTCTTCCAGCACATAAAGCCCGTCTTCCAGCGTGGCCACGCCCTGATCCTGATATTTGAACACCACCAGCTCTTCGGGCGTAAGCCCCGCATCGATGATCTGCCAATATTCGTTATAGGTCATGGTCGACACACAAGCGGCTTGGCCCTGCAGGATCGGATCGACGTTAAAGCCCTGCTTGAGCACCGTTACGCCATCTTCCCCGCCATCGGTGGAAAGGCCCAGCTGCGCCATCCAGCTAAGAAACGGAAATTCATTGCCAAAGAACCAGACGCCAAGCGTTTTGCCGGCAAAATCGTCGGTGGTTTCCACGCCGGCATCGCGACGGCAGGTCAGCATCATGCCCGAGCTTTTGAACGGCTGCGCGATATTCACCAGCGGCAATCCCTTTTCGCGCGCGGAAAGCGCCGAAGGCATCCAGTCAATCACCACATCGGCCCCGCCACCGGCGATCACCTGCGTCGGGGCCACGTCCGGACCACCGGCCTTGATCTCCACATTCAGGCCCTCATCCTCGTAATAGCCGTTTTCCAGCGCCACATAATAACCGGCGAATTGCGCCTGCGTGACCCATTTCAGCTGTAGCGTTACATCATCTTGTGCCTGGGCCGCAAAGCCCCCCAGCACCATTGCGCCCGTTAGCAGGCCTGATTTTACCATATTCATGTTCTTCTCCCTTGGTTGAAAGCCCCGTCATTTTCTTTGCGACGGGTGCCAGAACGTAACCTTGCGCTCAATAAGCGCAACGATACCATAAAACGCGGACCCGGCAATGGCCGCGACCACAATTTCCGCCCAGACCAGATCCAGCTCCAGCCGTCCTGCTCCGGTTGAAATACGAAAGCCCATACCCACGATGGGCGAGCCGAAAAACTCGGCTACAATCGCGCCGATCAGTGCCAGAGTGCTGGCGATTTTGAGACCGTTAAAGATAAACGGTGCGGCGGCTGGCAGGCGCAGCTTGAATAGTGTCTGCCAATAGCCGGCCGCATAGGTGCGCATCAGGTCTTTTTGCATTTTATCTGCCGCATCTAACCCTTGCACGGTATTCACCAGCACCGGAAAGAAAATCATAATCACCACCACCGCGGCTTTTGACTGCCAGTCAAAGCCAAACCACATCACCAGAATCGGGGCCATGCCGATGATCGGCAATGCTGCCACAAAATTCCCAATCGGCAGCAGGCCGCGCTTCAGAAAATCCGAACGGTCAATTGCCAGCGCAGTAAAAAATGCCGCTGTGCAGCCCATGGCATAGCCCGTCAGCGCACCCTTTATAAAGGTTTGCACAAAATCGGCACGCAAAATATCCAGCGAGGTGGCAAAAGCTCCGGCAATCATGGAAGGCGGTGGCAGGATCACCGGAGACACCTCCAGCCCGCGCACGATCAACTCCCACATGATCACCAGCGTTACCCCGAAAACCGTAGCCGATACAAGGCCTTGCCAGCGCCCCGCCTTTTGCCGCGCAATCCAGATATTTATCCCCCAGCCAATAGCCCAGATCCCGAGCGCAACGTATACCAAACTCATGATACAAACCCCATACGCTTTTTGGTGGTCCGCTCGGCCAGCCCAACCAGCGATACCAGCGCCGCCGCCAAGGCTGCCGCCATAATCAGCGCCGCCCAGATGGTCAGCGTAGTGCCATAATAATTCCCCTGAAGCATGCGCGCGCCCAGCCCGCCATTCTGGCTGATCGTAAGTTCGCCGACAATCGCCCCGACGAGCGAGGCC
>JALSHK010000090.1 GCA_026982275.1 Paracoccaceae bacterium
GGCGCTGTCACCTATCCCAGCCTTTCGCCCGAGGATCCGGGGCAGGCGATTGTATTTGCCGACGGTTTCCCGCGCGAGGGCGGGGTGGCGAATTTTAGGCCGGCCTCCGTGACCGAGCCGCATGAGCGCCCCGATGCGGATTATCCTTTTGTGCTGATCACCGGCCGCCAGCTCGAGCATTGGCACACTGGCAGCATGACGCGGCGCTCCAAAGTGCTGGACGCGGTGGAGCCGGAGGCGAGCTGCGCGATGCATCCCAAAACCCTGCGCGACATGAAGGTGAAGGCGGGGGAAATGGTGCGGCTTTCAACGCGGCGCGGAGAGATATCGCTGATGGCGCGGGCGGATCGCGCCGTGCCGCCCGATACGGTGTTTGTGCCTTTTGCCTATGAGGAAGCCTCGGCCAATATTCTGACCACCGCCGCGCTGGATCCGGTGGGAAAAATTCCGGAATTCAAATATGCGGCGGTGAGGGTATCGGCGCAATAGCGGCTATTTGCGCTTGGAAAGGCGATCAAGGCGCAGGCGGTCGCGCATGTCGGTCAGGGATTTGGCCGAGGCCAGCGTGGCCAGCATCACCGCCATGCCGGTGGCCCCCGCGATCAAAAACATCACCATAAGCTGGTATTTCACTGCTTCATTCGGGTCCACCCCCGAAAGGATCTGCCCCGTCATCATGCCCGGCAGCGAGACCACGCCAATCGCGGCCATGCCGTTAATGCTGGGCATCATCCCCGCCCGCATGGCTTGGCGGATAAAGGGCCGCATCGCCTGCCATTTGCTGGCCCCGAGCAAAAGCTGCGCCTCGATCGCGCGCTGCTCGCGATTAAGCGCGGTGTGCAGGGTATCAAGCGACAGGCTGATCCCCGTCATGGCATTGCCCATGATCATGCCCAAAAGCGGCAGCGCATAGCGCGGGCTCCACCATGGATCGGGCTGCACCAGCACGATCAGGGCCATCAGCGCCACCACCCCGACGCTGGCCCCCATCGCACCGCCGCCAATGGCCAGGCCGCGCCAGCCCTTGAGGCGACGATCTTGGCGCGCCCATATTTCGCGGGCGGCAAAGCTGGTCATGAACAGCGCCACCAGCAGGGTAAGCCACGGCGATTGAATGGCAAACAGGCTTTTGAGCAGCAGGCCCACCAGCAATAGCTGCACCACCATCCGCACCATGGCAAAAGCCAGATTGCGGGCAATGCCAAGGCGCAGCCATAGCGACAGCGCCCCGTTCAGCAGCAAAAACACCGAAGCCAGCGCGATGTCAAAATAGCTGAGGACTACATATTCAGACATGGGCGGCCTCCGTAAGCTGCCCGTCGGCCAGCACAAAATGCCGATCCGCCATGCGCGCGGCCTGTTCCGGATCATGGGTGACAAGGATCACGCTTATCCCCGCCTTGATGCAGCGCTTGAGGCGCGCTTCAAAACGGGCGGTGTTTTCGGCATCCAGCGGCGCGGTTGGTTCGTCGAGCAGCAATATATCGGGCCGATGCTCCAGCAGGCGCAAAAATGCGAGGCGCTGGCGCTCGCCGCTGGAAAGCCGCGCCACCTCCCATTCCAGCGCTTCGGGTGAAAGGCCAAGGCTCTCGAGATCAACCTCTGCCGGATCCTTGAAATGCTCGGCGGCAATATCGGCCCACCAGCCGCTTTCGGCGGGCAGATAAGCCACCTTTCGCCGCCAGTCCGGCGCGGGCATATCCGCGCGCGCGCCGCTTTGGGTCTTTAGCCGGCCTTCATTTGGATCAAGGTCGGCAATGGCGCGCAGCAGCACCGATTTGCCGCTGCCCGAGGGGCCGGTAATGGCGATCACCTCGCCATCGGAGATGGATAGGGTAACAGGGCCGATATGCAGGCGGGTGAGGTTTTCGATATCAAGCATGCATTACGGACTTTCGGTTTCCATTTCGCCACGCTACGCCTTGTTGTCGCGTTTTCATAGGTTTTTAAGGGCGCGTCGTTATTTTATTCCATGTGATCAATGCGGCACTGGCGATGATCCACGGGTTATGGCCAGCAAGGCTGTGCCCGTGACCGAGGCGCTGGCGGTAAGCATAATTCTGCGGGTTTCCAAGCCCGGAAAACCGCTTTGCTAAATCCGTTTGGTCGAACAGGGTATTGTGGTTCTTGTATTATAGAACATATGCATACAGCGGGTTATGGTTGAAGGACCCGCCTTATTTTGGCGAGGCCCTGTTCGCGGTCTTCATGCAGGTCAATCATTGCGGCCAAGCGCCCGTCCGGCTGGAAGAGGAATACGCTGCTGCTGTGCTCGACCGTGTAATCCTCGCCTTCGCCAAGGGAATAGCTGGCGTTAAATCCGGCAATGGCTTTATCGGTTTCCGCAAGGCTGCCTCGCCAGCCACGAATATCCGGATGGAAATACCCCATATATTGCGCCATGGCGGCTTGGGTATCACGCTCTGGATCTACGGTAATGAAAATGGCGTTGAGCAGGGCGGCATCTTCACCCAGTTCATTCAGCCAGACCGTGATATCCGACAGGGTTGTCGGGCAGACATCCGGGCAGAATGTATAGCCGAAGAATACCAGGCTGGCCTTTCCGAGCAGCCCTTGAGGGGTGACTTCCTTACCGGTATGATCCTGCATGGAAAAAGACATTTCGGAGAGTGGCAGCGGGAGAAGCGGCGCAGGATTCTTGGCGCCAGGGCCATCAACCTGCCACCATCCAAGCGCCAGAACGCCGCCCGCAAGGGCCGCCCCGCCACCGAGATAGGCGGCAACTGAACGGCGCGAAATCATGGGTTTGCATTTCGTGCGGTCGGTGAAAGAATCGGCACTGAAACCTCGAAATCATGTCCGTTTTTGAATAGCAGGGTCAGGCCGTAACTCTCACCTTCTATCAGTGGCTGTGTGAGCTTCATCAGCATTATATGCAATCCGCCGGGCGCGAGGGCTATTTCGGCACCCGGCTGTATCTCGATATCACCGGCAGGGGCCATCTGGCTGACCCCGCTTGCGCCGGTTGTTGTCCGGTGGATTTGGGGCATCATGGCGATATCGGTTTTGGCACCGATCAGGGTTCGCGTTTCGCTTCCGGTATTTCGCACGACCATATAGGCAACGCCTGGCCGGTCATTGCCCATGGAGGCGCGGGACCAGGCCTGCTCGACCTCGAGGCCGGGCTGGTCCGCCGAGCCAATGGCGGGGAAGCTGGCAAATATGCCGAGGGAAAGGGCGAGCAGATGTCGTTTCATAGGGTAGTCCTTGGGTTGAATGGGCAGGTTATATTCGGTTGGAAAGATCTTTGAGGATGGCTTCTGCCGTAGTGCCGTATCTGTAAAAGCGAATGTATTTTCCGTCAGGGCCAAACAGATAAATATGCGAGGTATGGGCCATGCCATATCCATCCGGCGCATCCGGTTCGGTTTCTTTGGCATAGAATATCTGGAATGTTTTGCTGGTGGCGGCTATTTGCTCGGGGCTGCCTGTCAGCCCGACAAAACCCGGGCTGAAAAACCCTAGATATTCGGCCAGCACCCCGGGGGTGTCGCGCTCGGGGTCAATTGTGATCATGATCGGTTGAACCATGCTTTGCTTATCGCCCAGCCCATCCATCACCGCAGCCATTTCCGCAATGGTTGTCGGGCAGACATCGGGGCAATTCGTATAGCCAAAGAAAACCAGCATCCACTGGTCCGCGAAATCCTCGTCACGCAGTATTTGTCCGTTTTGGTCTGTCAGCTCGAAATCGGCGGTGATGGCAGACTGGAAAATGACCTTGTCTGGAAAAAGATAGGGCTTCATGATGGTTAGCGCCAATAGGCCAATGCCCGATATCGCCACTGCCGCCCAGAGAATCCGGGTGATGTATTTCAGTTTCATGACCGCCCCGAGGCCTCCGGTATGCCGTTACAAATCGGTTACAAACTAGGCGTAGCCGAGCGGGGGGTCAACCACCAAAGACGGGGTATGACGGGCTTGTCATGCGGCGATTGGCTGCACAGCTTTGTTGACAGGCTCCCGCCTTTGCGGCAAGAGAAGGTAGCGCCCGATTTTGGGCGTTTTATGCTTTATACAAGGAGTAACGGATGTGATAAGCCCCGTATTGCCAACCTATGCGCGGGCACCGCTTTCTTTCAAGAAAGGTCAGGGCCCTTGGCTGGAAACCGAGACCGGAGAGATGTATCTGGATATGGGGGCCGGTATCGGCACCTGTAGTCTTGGGCATGCGCATCCAAAGCTCGTGGCGGTATTGGAAGAGCAGGCCCGACGACTGTGGCACACATCCAATCTTTACGAGATCCCCAACCAGCAGGCGCTGGCGGAAAAGCTGGTCGAGCATTGTTTTGCAGATACGGTTTTTTTCACCAATTCCGGCACCGAGGCTATGGAGCTGGCGGTGAAAATGGCGCGGAAGTATTTCAGCACCAGAGGCGAGCCTGAAAAGGTGGAAATCATCACCTTTGAAGGCGCGTTTCATGGCCGTTCGGCGGCGGGCATTGCGGCTTCCAAAGGCGCAAAATTGATCGATGGCTTCGGGCCATTATTGCCCGGTTTTGTGCAGGTGCCATTTAACGACATGGAGGCGGCGAAGGCCGCAATTAACGAAAACACCGCTGCGATACTGCTGGAGCCGATTCAGGGCGAAGGCGGTATCCGCGCATTCGGGGATGCGAGCCTGAAGGCGCTGCGCGATATATGCGACGAGAACGGGCTGCTGCTGATACTCGACGAAATCCAGTGTGGCATGGGCCGCACGGGCAAGCTTTTCGCCTATGAATGGGCCGGCATTGCGCCCGATATCATGACCATCGCCAAGGGTATCG
>JALSHK010000091.1 GCA_026982275.1 Paracoccaceae bacterium
GGCACCGCGCCGCGCATCGGCATCGAAGCCGCGATCCAGCAAAGCTGGGGGGCCTTGCTTGGAGACAATTCTGCCTTTATTGGGATGGATAGCTTTGGGGCATCCGCTCCGGCTGACCAGCTCTACACCCATTTCGGGATCACGGCGCAGGCCGTCGTTGATGCCGCCAACACGCTAATGCCAACACGCAAATGAATGCATAGAGGGAATTCCAACATGACTGTAAAAGTAGCCATCAACGGCTTTGGCCGCATCGGCCGCAACGTGCTTCGCGCCATCATCGAATCGGGCCGCACCGATATCGAGGTTGTTGCCATCAACGACCTCGGCTCGGTGGAGTATAATGCCCACCTGCTGCAATTTGACAGCGTGCATGGCCGCTTTCCGGCAAAAGTTACCGTGGATGGCGACACCATCGACGTGGGCCGTGGCCCGATCAAGGTAACCGCCATTCGCAACCCCGAAGAGCTGCCATGGGAAGGCGTGGACATCGCGCTGGAATGCACCGGCTTCTTTACCGCCAAGGAAAAAGCCGAAGCGCACCTGAAGAACGGCTCCAAAAAGGTGCTGATCTCGGCCCCGGGCGCAAATGCGGATAAAACCATCGTTTACGGTGTAAACCATGACACGCTGACCGCGGATGACATCATCGTCTCCAACGCCTCTTGCACCACCAACTGCCTGTCGCCTGTGGCGCATGTGCTGCACAATCTTGTGGGCATCAAGAGCGGCTTCATGACCACGATCCACTCCTATACCGGCGACCAGCCAACGCTGGACACCATGCATAGCGACCTTTATCGCGCCCGCGCTGCGGCGCTGAACATGATCCCGACCTCCACGGGCGCTGCCAAAGCCGTTGGCCTTGTGCTGCCCGAGCTGAACGGCAAGCTGGATGGTGTGTCTATCCGCGTGCCAACGCCGAATGTGTCGGTGGTCGATCTTTGCTTTCTGCCCAACCGCGCCACCAGCGTGGAGGAAATCAACGGCGCCATCCGCGCGGCAGCCGATGGCGAGCTGAAAGGCGTGCTGGGCTATACCGACCTCAAGAACGTATCGTCCGATTTCAACCACGATCCGCATTCCTCTATCTTCCACATGGATCAAACCAAGGTGATGGAAGACGGCATTGTGCGCATTCTGACATGGTATGACAACGAGTGGGGCTTCTCCAACCGTATGGCCGATACCGCTGTTGCCATGGGCAACCTCTAAACCAACAATCGGGTGGCCCCGTGCCGCCCACCCACAGGAGAGATAAAATGGCCCTTATTACCCTTCGCCAATTGCTGGACCACGCCGCCGAAAACGATTACGGCATGCCGGCTTTCAACATCAACAACATGGAGCAAGGCCTTGCGATCATGAAGGCCGCTGCCAAGGTGGATGCGCCGGTCATCATGCAGGCCTCGCGCGGTGCGCGTTCTTATGCCGGCGACATCATGCTGCAACACATGATTCAGGCGCTGGCCGAAATGTATCCCGAAATTCCGATCTGTATGCATCAGGACCACGGCAATAACGAGCAGACCTGCATGTCTGCCATCAAATACGGCTTTACCTCGGTGATGATGGACGGCTCGCTGGAAGCCGACATGAAAACCCCGGCCGATTTTGAATATAACGTCAATATCACCGAAAAAGTATCGCGCATGGCGCATTGGGTCGGTGCCTCTGTCGAAGGCGAGCTTGGCGTGCTTGGCAGCCTGGAAACCGGCATGGCCGCCGAGGAAGACGGCTCTGGCGCTTCCGGCAAGCTGAGCATGGACCAGCTTTTGACCGACCCTGACGAGGCCGCCGATTTTGTCGCCAAAACCAGGGTGGATGCGCTGGCCATCGCCTGCGGCACCTCGCATGGCGCTTATAAATTCACCAGCAAGCCTACGGGCGATACGCTGGCCATCAGCCAGATCGAGGCCATCCACGCCAAGATCCCCAATGTTCATCTTGTGATGCACGGCTCATCTTCGGTGCCGCAATATCTGCAAGACCTGATCAATGATTGCGGCGGAGAAATGGCGCAAACCTACGGCGTGCCGGTTGAGGAAATCGAGCGCGGCATCAAATCGGGCGTGCGCAAGGTCAATATCGACACCGATAACCGCATGGCGCTTACCGGCATGTTCCGCAAGGTAGCCAAAGACTGCCCCACCGAATTTGACCCGCGCAAATTCATGATCCCGGCCATGGCCGAAATGGAAAAGCTGGTAACCGACCGCTTCGAGCGCTTTGGTGCGGCGGGCAATGCCTCCAAAATCAAGGTTATCCCGCTGGATGACATGGCCAAGCGCTACGCGGACGGCTCGCTTTAAGCGACCGGGCTTTCGCCCGTTAAAACAAGGAAGGGAGGGGACATGGATCACAAAGATCGTTTTTTACGCCTCTCCCTTTCGGAGCCGGATCTGGCGGCGGACCATGTGCTGGCCGCCTATATCCTCAGCCCTGCCGAGGGGCATGATTTTCTGAACACCGCCGCGGCTTTTGCCGCCGAAAGTGGCCGGGGCACCCAAGTGCCGCTAGCCCATGAGGATGATTTCTCCCGCGCGCTGGATGTGATTGCCTATCAGGCCGAGCCTGCCACCGGCCTGATAAAGCTCGCCTTTCCGCTGGCGCTGTTCGATTTTAATCTAAGCGATGGCAAAGCCTCGATCACCAGCTTTCTCAACCTGCTGGTGGGCAATACCCAAGGTATGAGCGAAATCGATGCGGTGAAACTCCATGATTTCCATCTGCCTGCGCCCTTCCTGAAGGCCTTTCATGGCCCCGCCACCACCATCGCCAGGCTTTGGCAGCATCTTGGCCGCGATCCTTTAAGCGGCGGCATGATTACCGGGGCGATTCTAAAGCCCAAGCTGGGCCTGCGCCCCGAGGGGCTGGCCGATGCGGCCTATCAATTCTGGCTTGGCGGCGATCTGGTGAAAAACGACCAGCCCCAGGGCAACCAGAGTTTCGCGCCGCTCAAAAGCACCCTGCGCCGGATGGCAGATGCCCTGACGCGCGCACAAGACAAAACCGGAGAGGCCAAGATATTCTCGGCAAACATCACCGCAGATTCCCCCACCGAAATGGATATGCGCACCGAGCTGGCGATCCGCGCCTTCAAGCACAACCCCGACAGCCTGACCTTTCATGTGGATGCCTATCTGGCAGGCCCGATGGCGCTGCCCCATGCGCGCCGCCGCCTGCCAAAGCATTTCATCAGCGCCCATCGCGCGGGCCATGCCGCCATCACCTCGGCACGCTCTAATCGCGGCTATTCCGCCTTTGTGCTGACCAAAATCAACCGCCTGCTCGGGGCTTCGGGCATCCATACCGGCACCATGGGTTTTGGCCGCATGGAGGGGGACGAGGCCGACCGCCCCATCGCCTGCATGATCGCACAAAATGTGGCATCCGGCCCCTATTTCGAACAGGACTGGCACGGGATGAACCGTTCGGCCGCCATCGTTTCGGGGGGCATCAACGCCCTTCGCCTGCCGTCTTTTTTGCAAAACCTCGGCCATTCCAATTTCATCCTTGCCGCTGGCGGCGGCGCCTTTGGCCATGTCGACGGGCCGCAGGCCGGCGCGCTCTCGCTGCGCCAGGCCGAAGCCTGCTGGCTGGAACGCGCCGACCCGATCGAATTTGCCGCTGAACACCCCGAATTCGCCCGTTCTTTTCCAAGCTTCGAAGCAGATGCCGATATCATTCACCCGGGCTGGCGCCGCGCGCTTGCCCAAGATTCATCCAACCAGTGAGGACCCATCATGGACCGTTCAATTAAAATCGCCCCGTCGATCCTGTCGGCAGATTTCGCCAATTTCGGACAAGAGATCCGCGCCATCGAGGACCAGGGCTGCGACTGGGTGCATGTCGATGTGATGGACGGCCATTTTGTGCCCAACCTGACCTTTGGTCCCCCCGCCGTGGCCGCCTTCCGCCCGCATGTAAAAACCGTGATGGATGTGCATCTGATGATCGCGCCGGTGGATCAATATATCGAGGCCTATGCCAAGGCCGGTGCCGATATCATCACTGCCCATCTGGAAGCCACCACCCACCCGCACCGCACGCTTCAGGCTATCCGCAATGCCGGTGCCAAGGCGGGGCTGGCGCTTAATCCCGGCACCGGCATTGGCGATATCGAATACCTGCTGGATATGGTGGATATGTTTTGTGTGATGACCGTAAACCCCGGTTTTGGCGGCCAGAAATTCATCCACAGCCAGATCGAAAAGGTGAAAAACCTGCGCGCCATGATCGGGGATCGCCCGATCCATATCGAGATCGATGGCGGCATTACCACCGAAACCGCGCCCCTTATGGCGGCTGCCGGTGCCGATGTGCTGGTAGCTGGCTCGGCGGTGTTTAACGGTGGCACGGTGGATACGCCCGAGGTCTATGGCCGTAATATCAAAGCCATCCGCGATGCAGCAGAGGGGGCGCGCTAAAATGAAATCCGTAGTTTTTGATCTCGACGGCACGCTCATTCACAGCGCGCCGGACCTGCAGGCCGCCGCCAATAAAATGCTGGCCGAATATGGCCTCGCGCCGCTGGATATGGCCAGCATCGAGAGCTTTATCGGCAATGGCGTGCCCAAGCTGGTGGAGCGCTGCTTACGGGTCTATGACCAGCCCCTAAGCGAAGAAGCCGTGGACAAGATGCGCGGCTATTATGACGCCGATCCCTTCACCCTCACCGAGCCTTACGAGGGCGTAGTGGCCTGCCTAGAGGCGCTCAAAGCGGCGGGCATCAAGCTTTCGGTCTGCACCAATAAGCCGCTCGCCCCCGCGCTC
>JALSHK010000092.1 GCA_026982275.1 Paracoccaceae bacterium
GGTCGTCTGGGGGGCGATATGTTCTATCCCAGGCATTTTCACAGCCCGGCCTGGTCATCATTGCGCAAAGCACCCTGCGCACCCGCTATAGCCAGCCAGAAGAGTCGCCGTTATCAATGTTGCAAAAAGCGTATTATAGCAGTTTTTGCCGCCTCTGTTCTTGCCGAGGCTTTCGCGCCAGATCCTTGTGGATAATCACATCCGCTTGCGGATAGACCTCGCGAATACCCTGTTTCAGGGCCTTGCTGATATCATGTGCGGCTTTCAGGCTCTGGCTGCCGTCCAGCTCTATATGCACCTGCACAAAAAGCGTGCTGCCGGCGGTGCGGGTTTTCAGGTCATGATAGCCGTGCAGCCCGGGCCAGCCTTCTATTATGCTGGCCAACCTGTCCATGGTTTCTTTATTGGCGGAGCGGTCCATCAAGGCATCGAAAGCCGCCCCGCCGATGCGAAAAGCCCCGTGCAGCAAGACGGCGGCGGCCAATATCGCGATGATAGAATCCAGCTGCGGAAAGGCCCAGACAGACGAGACCCCGAGCGCAAGGATAGCCCCGATATTGGGGATAAGATCAGCGACATAATGCAGGCTGTCAGCGGCTACCACCTTGGAGCCGGTTGCCCGCACAACGCGGCGCTGCCACAGCACGAGGACCAGCGTAATGCCGATGGACACCCCCATAACCCCGATGCCGACCGCTTCGTTTTCCAGCTGTGGCGGGGTGCTGGAAATCAGCCGTCCCGCCGCGCCATAGCCGATAAACAGCGCCACCCCGGCCAGCAAAACCGCCTGCCCCAGCGCGGCAAGATCCTCGGCCGAGCTATGGCCAAAGCGGTGGTCGTCATCGGCGGGGCGGGCGGCATAGATGATGGCCATAAGCCCGGTCATGGATACCAGTAGATCCAGCGCGCTATCGGCCAGCGAGGCCGCAACCGAAAGCGCGCCGGTTTGCTGCAAGGCCCAGAGCTTCAGCCCCACCAGCACAAGCGCTACACTGACAGAAGCCATGCCTGCCGAAAGATTCAGCTTATGCCCGGGCTTTGTGTGATTAGCTCCCATGGCAAGATATGCATCGGGGTGCGGCATCAAGGCGCGATACGGCAAATATCGAGGTCATGCTGTCGCATCTGCAGTTGAAATATGCTGTATGAAGTGCCATTTGACCGAATATATATTTTCTTTTGTTTGCGGAATCCCTGTTTAGCAGCAAAACCCCGCAAATAAAACCAAACGCAGCCCATAAAGGCAAAAAACATGACTGATCTGAATCAAACGCCCGAGCAGCTAGAATTGCTCAAGATGACCAGCACCATCGTGGCGGCGCATGTGGGAAATGCCACCACCCAGCCCGAGGATATCACCGCGCTGATCGATACCGTATATAACAAGCTGGCGAGCATTCCCTTGCCGGATATGAAAGCCTATAAACGCCCCGAGCCTGCGGTGCCGATTTGCGAATCCGTTACCGATGATCACCTGATCTGCCTTGAAGACGGACGGAAAATGAAAATGCTCAAGCGCCATATCGGCACGGTCTATAATATGACCCCCGATCAATACCGCGAGAAATGGGGCCTGCCGGACCATTACCCCATGGTGGCCCCGAATTATGCGCTCAAGCGGCAGGAGCTGGCCAAGAAGATCGGCCTCGGGCATCATAAGAAAGCCAAAGCCTCGTGAGTCATCCCAAAAAACTATTCATCAAGACCTATGGTTGCCAGATGAACGTGTATGACAGCGAGCGCATGGGCGATGCGCTTGGCGTAAGCGGATATGAGCAGGTGGATAGCCCGGAGGGGGCGGATATGATCCTGCTCAACACCTGCCATATTCGGGAAAAAGCCGCCGAAAAGGTTTATTCCGAGCTGGGCCGGATGCGCCCGTTCAAACAGGCGAACCCCGATCTGAAAATCGGTGTGGCCGGCTGTGTTGCGCAGGCCGAGGGCGAAGAAATCATTCGTCGCCAGCCGATGGTGGATATGGTGGTCGGGCCGCAAGCCTATCATAGGTTGCCCGCCATGCTGGAGCATGTAAAAGACGGGGGCCATGTGGTCGATACCGACTTCCCTGAAGAAGATAAATTCAGCCAGCTGCCGCGCGGGCCGAAGGCGAAGCGCGCGCCGAGTGCGTTTCTCACGGTGCAGGAAGGTTGTGATAAATTCTGCGCCTTTTGCGTGGTGCCCTATACGCGGGGTGCCGAGGTTTCACGCCCGCCCGCGCGCCTGCTTGACGAGGCTCGCGATCTGCTGGCGCGGGGCGTCGTCGAGATCAATCTGCTGGGCCAGAATGTGAATGCCTATGAGGCGGATGGCTGGAGCCTTGCGCGGCTGATCAAGGAAATGGCCAGACTTGACGGGCTGAAGCGCATCCGGTTTACCACCTCGCATCCCAATGATATGGGTGATGATCTGATCGCCGCCTTTGGGGAAGAAGAAAAGCTGATGCCTTATCTGCACCTGCCCGTGCAATCCGGCTCTGACAAGGTGCTGAAAGCGATGAACCGCAAGCATACGGTGGAAAGCTATCTCGAGGTGCTGGAGCGCATTCGCGCCGTGCGGCCCGATATCGCGCTCTCGGGTGATTTTATCGTGGGCTTTCCGGGCGAGGAGGAAGCGGATTTCCAGGCCACGCTCGACCTGTGCAAGGAGGTGCGCTATGGCGCGGCTTACAGCTTCAAATACTCCCCCCGCCCGGGCACGCCGGCCGCGGATCGAAGCCATGTGGATGAGGCGGTGAAAAGCGAGCGCCTGAAGCGGTTGCAAACGCTGATTACCGAACATCAATTTGCCTTTCAGCAAAGCATGGTAGGCAAAACTATTCCGGTGCTTTTGGAGCGCGCGGGGAGGGATGCGGGCCAAATGGTTGGTAAATCGCCCTATCTGCATGCGGTGCATCTTGATGCCGGCCCAGGGCTGGCGGGCCAGATTGTAAATGCCGAAATCCTGCATTCGGAACGCAACTCGCTGGCGGGCAAAATGGTTTAGGCTCCATTCTTCCCCGAATAGAAAAAAGGTTCGAAAGGGCGAAGGGAAGTGGCCTCGCTGCGCTCGGCAGGGCTTTGCCCTCTTGGCTGCGCCAATTCACCCAGAGTATTTTTGAAAAGAAGAAGCCGGGCCATTGCGTGTGGCTTCGAAATACGGCACTCTGCTTGCCAAATTACTGATCCTGGAATCGTTTATATTGTCTGCCCCTAGCTCTCCTGCCCAAACCCGGATTACCTTTGACAGCAATCGACTGATGATTGATCTTTGTGGTGAGCTGGATGCCAACCTTGTGCGTATTGAAGCCGGAACCGGTGCGCAGATTGATCGGGCGGGAAATGTGATTGTTCTGGGCGGCGATGCCGGGGTGCGGCAGCATGCCGAAACTACACTTCGTGCGCTTTATGGCCGGCTTCAAGCCAATAAGACCGTTGAGGCCGGGGATGTGGATGCAGCGATCAAAATGCCCGCCGAGATATTCGAGGAAGGCCATGAGCAAACCCCCGAGCCAAAAGGGCAGCTCGATATTCGCACCCGCAAAAAGGTGGTGGAGCCGCGCAGCCCGGTGCAGGCGGCCTATGTGCGGGCCTTGCTGGAAAACGATCTTGTGTTTGGACTCGGGCCTGCGGGCACAGGGAAAACCTACTTGGCTGTGGCTGTGGCTGTGGCGTATTTTCTTGAGGGGCGGGTGGACCGCATCATCCTGAGCCGCCCCGCTGTGGAGGCCGGGGAACGCCTGGGTTTTTTGCCCGGTGATATGAAGGAAAAGGTCGATCCCTATATGCAGCCGCTTTACGACGCGCTGAATGATTTTTTGCCCGCCAGGCAGGTGCAGAAAATGATAGAGGAGAAGGTGATCGAAATCGCGCCTTTGGCCTTTATGCGCGGGCGAACGCTATCCCATGCCTTTGTGATACTGGATGAAGCGCAAAATGCCACTACTATGCAAATGCGGATGTTTTTGACACGGCTCGGCGAAGGCTCTTCTATGGCGATCAATGGCGATCCCAGCCAGATCGATTTGCCGCGCGGCACCGTTTCGGGGCTGGTGGAGGCCGAGAATGTGCTGCGGGATGTGGAAGGGATCGGCTTTACACGGTTCACCGCCAAGGATGTGGTGCGCCATCCGATGGTGATGAAAATCGTCCGCGCCTATGAAAAGGCCGGCCGCGCGTGATCGAGGTTATGATAGAGGATGAGCGCTGGGCCGGGATAGGGCTGGAAGCATTATGTGGTCCCGCTGGCAAGGCGGCAATGGCGGTGACAGGCCGGGAGGAGAAAGGTTTCGAGCTTGCTCTGCTGGCGACGGATGATCGCCGCATCGCAAAGCTTAACCGGGATTTCAGAGGCAAGCCCGATGCCACTAATGTGCTGTCATGGCCGGCACAGGAAGATCCGCCACAGCTGGGCCATGGGCAAGGGGTCGAACTGGGGGATATTGCGATTGCCTATGAAACCTGTGCAAAGGAAGCGGCAGAAAAAGATCTGGCGGTTCAGGATCATGTAACCCATCTGCTGATACACGGGATATTGCATTTGCTCGGATATGACCACATTTCGGATGTAGATGCTGAAGAAATGGAGGCCTTGGAAATCAAAGCCCTTGCAAAACTGGGTATAGACAACCCATATTAGGAATATAACAGCACGGAAAAGGAGCCATGAGCGACACTATCGACGGATCTTCTAACGCAGCGCAGCGCGCGCAGGCGGTAGCCACACCCAAGAAAAAC
>JALSHK010000093.1 GCA_026982275.1 Paracoccaceae bacterium
TGGCCAACCGCCAGGGTGACCGGATTGGAATAGGTGCCCATTCCGCCTGCAAAGCGATGCCGCACGGGATGAGAAATTTCCACCGTGCGCGGCGGCGTATTATCCCAATAGCTATAGCCGGTAACATAGGCCTGAAAGCTGGCGGCCTCGTCGGTCGGCATTGGCGCACCGGGCGTTTCGGCCAAAGCTGCGCTATAGATCGATATGCCGATCAGACAAGAAATTATGCTGCGCACCCGCAATCCTCCGCTTATCCCAGCATAGAGGGAAATGTTCAGGGGTTCAATAATGGGCATCGGCGACAAGGGGGGCTTTATGCCCCATGGCCAAGCGCAGAGTTCGTGTGACCGGATTTTTCCATACCGGCATCAGGCTTGAAAAGAAACCCCATGCCGCGCCCTCAGGGCTGTCGATCAAAATCATGCGGCCTTCTTCGTCTTCGGGTTTCGGCGCTTGGGCATTGGCGATTTTGCCGACCTCGCTTTTGTGCTTGGGCCGAATTTCGCCCGGATGCGCCTCCCGGACATAAGAGATGGCAAAGATGGTGTCAGGGAATTGCCACCCCAATTTAGCCATGTTGCCACGCCGGCCCTGAAATAGCCGGCAGGTAATACTTCCTGCTTCGGGCACAAAAACAGCACCGGTAAAACCCGGCAAACGCTGCGACTCGCCGCTCAGGATGGCCAAGGTTGCATCCGGGGCTATTCGGCCGGGCTTCTGGCCGCTGAAATGGTCCAGATCATAGGCTGTTGCTTCAAATTTGCTGTATTTATAGCCACCCATAGCATTTCTCCGGTGAAGATATCCGAAGCTTAACACAGATTCCCGATTGCGCCAGCCCTGTGCCTAGCGCTTGGAGCCAGCCACGATATCCATAAATTCGCGGCGCAACACCGGATCATCCTGAAAGCTGCCGAGCATCTTTTTGGTCACCATATTCACCCCGGGCTTGTGCACGCCGCGGGTTGACATGCAATGATGCTCGCCCTCGATCATTACGGCCACGCCTTGCGGCTGCAGCACCTCAAACAGGGTATTGGCGATTTGCGCGTTCATTTTTTCCTGCACCTGAAGCCGCTTGGCAAAAGTATCCACCACCCGCGCCAGCTTGGAAATCCCGACCACGCGCCTGGTCGGGATATAGGCCACATGCGCAACCCCGATGATCGGTGCCATATGATGCTCGCAATAGCTTTCAAAGCGGATATTGCAAAGGGCGACGATTTCGTCATAGCCCTCGACCTCGTCAAACATGCGCTGGAGCATCTCGCGGGGGTCTTCTTCGTAACCCCTGAACCACTGGGCATAGGCGCTGGTCACGCGCTTGGGGGTATCCAGCAGGCCCTCGCGGGTGGGGTCGTCTCCGGCCCAGCGCAATAGCGTGCGCACGGCCTCCTCGGCCTCCTCGCGGCTTGGTTTGGTAACGTTTAGCGATTCGGCACCGGTTTTTTTTACATGTGGAACTATCACGTTCATCTCGCACTCCCTGACCCTTCGCAAACACGGTTTGCGGCTTGGCGTAGCTACATTAGCTAACAAGGTCTTATCAATTCCTTACTAAAGTATGAAGGAATTGGAATATTATCAAGTCCGAGCCGATTGCAGTGCGGTTTCGATATCCATCAACAGATCCCCCACATCCTCCAGCCCGACCGATAGGCGCAGCAAGCCGTCAGAAATGCCAAGCTCTGCCAATTGCCCGGGGGAAAGGCGGGAATGGGTGGTGGTGGCGGGATGGGTAATGATGCTTTTCGCATCGCCCAGATTGTTGGAAATCAGGATAATCTCCAGCGCGTTCATAAATTCAAACGCCGCGGCTTTTCCGCCTTTCAGCACCAGCGTTACCACCGTGCCGCCTGCTTCCATCTGGCGTTTTACCAGCTCGTATTGTGCATGGCTTTTGAGGCCAGGATAGATAACACGCTCCAGTTTGTCGTTATCTTCCAAGGCCATAGCCAGCTTGATCGCACTCTCCGCCTGTGCGCGCACCCGCAGGTCCATGGTCTCCAGCCCTTTTAGCATCACCCAGGCATTAAACGGGCTAAGCGCGCCGCCCGTATGCTTGAGATACATTTCGAGCGGGCCGCGAATAAAATCCTTGTCGCCCAGCACTACCCCGCCAAGGCAGCGGCCTTGCCCGTCTATGTGCTTGGTGGCGGAATAGATCACCACATCGGCCCCGAGGCTTAAAGCGCGCTGGAAAATTGGCGTGGAAAACACATTATCCACCACCAGTTTCGCGCCCACCTTGCGCGCAATAGCCGCAACTCCGGCAATGTCTACCGCCTCCAGAGTGGGGTTTGAAAGGGTCTCGAAAAAGCAAACCCTGGTATCGGGGCGCATCGCCGCCTGCCATGCGCCAAGGTCTGTGCCATCCACCAGCGTTACCTCCACGCCATATTTTGGCAGCAGGTTTTCCACGATAAACAAACAAGAGCCAAACAGCGCTTTGGCCGCTACCATATGATCTCCGGCTTCCAGCAGCGCAAATAGCGCACCATTCACCGCCGCCATGCCCGAGGCCGTGGCAAAGGCGGCCTCGGCCTCTT
Source organism: Paracoccaceae bacterium (assembly GCA_026982275.1). GTDB lineage: Bacteria > Pseudomonadota > Alphaproteobacteria > Rhodobacterales > Rhodobacteraceae > UBA3077. Next base: position 2,550 of record JALSHK010000093.1, read on the forward strand.
CCAGCGCCGCGATCCGGTCTTCAAACATCGCCACCGTCGGGTTGCCATAGCGGGCATAGATGAATTCGTCATCGCCCAGTTCGTCAAAGCGCGCCTGTGCGGCTTCGGCGCTGGGATAAACGAAGCCCTGCGTCAGATAAATCGCTTCGCTCAGCTCGCCATATTGGCTGCGCCGTGTGCCTGCATGCACCAGCTTGGTGCGGGTTTTCCAATTTTTCATATCTGTTCCGGAATCTCCGGCCCCCTGAATAAAACCTGATCGCGCTTTACGGGCCACGACCTCTTTAGCGGAATTGTTTATAGTGGCCCGCAATCCGGTTCGACAAAGCACCACTTGCGTGCTGAATACGCCCTTCTATGATACAGGTCAATTCCCTATCGCGCCGCCTGCCTTAAACCATTGCCTAAGCCAAAAGGAATACCAAAATGACCAAACCGATAGAGCTGTATTTCTGGCCCACCCCCAATGGCTGGAAAATTCCGATTGCGCTGGAGGAAATGGGGCTGGAATATAATGTGAACCCGATCGACATCAACAAAGGCGATCAGCATAGCGAGGCCTATACCAAGATCTCGCCCAACGGAAAAATCCCCGCGATTATCGACCCTGAAGGACCGGATGGCGAACCGATCACGATCTTTGAAAGCGGGGCGATTTTGCAATATCTCGCCCGCAAAACAGGCAAGTTTTATGGCAACACCGAGCGCGAGCGGATAGAGATTGACCAATGGCTTTTCTGGCAGGTCGGCGGGGTTGGCCCGATGGCGGGGCAGGCACATCATTTTCTGGTATATGCGCCCAAATTCGACCCGCCCCAGGATATCCCCTATGCCAAGGACCGCTACCGCAGCGAGGTGGCGCGGCTCTACAAGGTGCTGGATACCTTGCTTGCGGGCAAGGATTATATGGTCGGTGATTTTTCCATCGCCGATATCGCCACTTGGGGCTGGGTCTCGCTCTGGAAACGCCAGGAGCAGGATATCGAGGCGCTGCCCAATGTGAAGGCATGGCTGGCGCGCATGCAGGCGCGGCCAGGGGTGCAGGCGGGGCGGGCGCTGAATGCGCAAAGCCGGGGCGAGGCCAGCCAAAAAGATGTGCGGGCTTCGGCCATGTTCAAGAAACCGGACTGATTTGCATTGCTGCCCTTTAGCCTCAGGTGAACAGCATTTTGCAATTCAGCCCGCATTTGTTACGCGAGATAATATAGATCAGATGCAGGGTGGCCAGCCCCGCCAACAGGCAGAAAAACGAGATATAGGCATAGCTGAGAAAGAAATAATCTATGGCGACCACCGCGATCAGAGACATGCCGAAATAGCGGATATGCTTGTAGCGCGACAATAGCGGCGGCACGATGATCAGCAATAGATAGAAGGCATTGCTGGCCTTGCGCGGGATGATATTGTCCAGCAGCATGGTGCCGTCATAGGTGAGGGAATTCTGATTGGTCGCCACGATCAGCCATTCCGGATTGAGCAAATGCGGGATGAACAAAACCAGCCCGAAGGCAAGGCCGATCAGGGATATAATCCAGAACAGATGCTTTCGCCGGCTTTCTTTTGGTTCCAGCACATAAACGCTGAGCGGGATCCAGAAAGGCCACATGAACCAGGTAAAAAAGATAAACCAAAGCCCCGCCACCGTGGTTAGGGCTGGATCCCCTGTGTTCATTCCTGCCCACACAAAACCCTCGGAGAATTGCTGCAATCCGGCAAAAACCGGCATCAAGGCCACGGGCAGGTAGGATTTGTTGATCTTCCACGCCCGCTGACTGGCATAGACCCCGCCGACCAACAATAATCCGCTGGCGGCAAAACTGACTGATTCAGACAGGCACATAATGGGCTCCCTTCGGTGACGAGTTCCGGTGTATTTCCCAAGGCTAGGTCAAATTGTCGGGCTTCGCCAGTTCTAGCGTGTAGAAGGTTTGGCTATGAATGTGGTAAAGGCTGTGAGAAGATCGGTAACCACCCGGCTAGGAGCTTGCGAGAAAGTTATGACCTTAATTATCCTGATCAGCTTGACCTTGGTTATGGCGACCTTCTTTATCCATCAAGCGGCCCTGACCGGGCTGGCGCGCTCAATCCCGATTGGCGCGGATAGCTCGCATCCGTGGTTTTATTTGCTGATGATGG
>JALSHK010000094.1 GCA_026982275.1 Paracoccaceae bacterium
TTCGGCATCTACCATTACCTGAACTACTGCATTGCCGGTGCCAACTCGCGCCTCAAGCAAGCGTTCGATATTATTCCGCATGGCCGAGGCGCGTGCGTCCAGCCCGTCAGATCCGGTTTGGGCACCCGCGACATCGGAACCGCTAAGAACCACGCCGGAATTGGCGTCAATCACCGTAACGGATTCGGGCGAAAGACCGTCCACGGCCGAGGCGACCAGAAACCGCGCCGAATCGGCAAAAGCTGAGGGCAATGCGCCATTATTTCCTGTTATGGTTACCGAAGCCGTAGGGTTGGAATTGCGCTCGAAGGGGCGGCGGCTGCCAGATGCGATATGCACCCGCGCCGAGCGCACCAGCGGCGAGGAAACCAGCGTGCGTGCGAGCTCGCCCTCTTTTGCGCGCCAATAAGCAGCATCAAACATCTGGCTGGTGGTGCTGAAGCCGGAAAGATTGTCCAGCAACTCATAACCGGCAATCCCGGATCCCGGCAGCCCCTCGGCCGCCAGTGAAAGCCGCGCCTGATCGCGGGAGCCGGAGTCTACATATATAGCATTTCCGCGCACCTCGTAGGTGATGCCGCGCTGGTCCAGCGAGGTGATAACATCACCCGAAATAGCCGGATCAAGCCCCGCGTAAAGCAAAGACAGGCTCGGGGTGGTTGCTACCCGCACCAGCCCAAGAATGGCGACCAGGGCAGCCACGGCTGCCAAGGCAAAAACAATTTTCTTCCGGGGATCAATGCTGTTCCACATAGACGTCATTCCAATCACATTCTGTTTTCACTGCCGATGGCCGTTTTAGCCAGCGTGACGTATTTTTATGCAATTTGAGGCATTGGATTTAACAATTGGTTAGCTACCGGCGGTTTATGAAAAGAAAAGTTCGATTTGACGCAGGAAGTGAAATATGGCGGATGAAACCGAGCCTGAATCCTCTGATGAAAAGAAGAAGGGGGGTAAAAAAGGCTTAATTATTGGAGTGTTAGGCGCGTTCCTGCTAGCGGGTGGAGGCTTTTTTGCTGCCTATAGCGGGATGATTCTCGGCCCGGCAGCCCCCGCTAGCGGCAATGCCGCCGAATCAGATCTGCCGCCCTTGCCCGAAATCGTATTTATTCCGCTTGAGCCGATGGTGGTGTCGCTCGGGGCATCGGCAAGTTCGAAATTTCTGCGCTTTTCTGCGCAGCTGGATGTGGATCCGGCGAGCGAAGCGGCGGTAATGATGGTGTTGCCGCGGATTGTCGATGTATTGAACACCTATTTGCGGGCGGTGTCGGAGGAAGAGCTGGGCAAGCCTGCTGCGCTAGAGCGCTTGCGGGCGCAAATGCTTCGCCGCATTCAGGTGGTGACGGAACAGGGGCAGGTGAAAGACCTGCTGATAACGGAATTTGTGCTTGGATAGAGGAGGGACCAGAATGGGCCTGATAGCAGATGTTTTTTTGATCGCGGGGGCGCTGGGCGCCGCATTTTATTGTATGATTTTGGCGAGGCGGATCAAATCGCTGTCGCGGCTCGATAGCGGCCTTGGCGGTGCGATTTCCGGGCTTTCGACGCAGGTGGAGGAAATGCGCGCCTCGGTCAAGGCCGCCACGCAGGCTTCAGGCACCAGTATCAAGGATTTAATGGAGGTAACCGGCCGGGCCGAGATTGCGGCGGGGCGGCTGGAGCTGCTGTTATCCACGGTGCATGAGCGCGGGCAGCCGCCAAAGCCGGTGAAGCTGGACCGGAGTCAGGATCCGGAAGCGATACGGCGGAAAATGGAAGGGCCGGAAGCTTTGAAAAATGTCGAAGATCCGTTGCTGGATGCCATTGAGGAAGAAACCAGTTCGGGCGCACGGGCCGAGCTTTTGACCGCCTTGCAGCAGGTTATGTCGGCGGTGAAACGATGAGCTCGTCTATGGCATCTGCACCGCGCAAGAGTGGAACGATTAGTGTGATCGTGGGGCTTTTTCTGGTTTCCGGCCTGATGAGGATGGCTGAAATAGCACCGGCAATCGCGCAGCAAATGGAGCTATCCGAAACCGATACGGCCCCCATGGCCCAGGCAGATGCGGCCGAAGCCGGCCCGGATATGCCTGCCCTGCTGGCAGCGATTCAGGCCCGGGAAGCGCAGCTTCTGGAGCGCGAAGCCTATATTGACCAGCGCAGCCAGACCCTGGCGATTGCGGAGCAGCGCATAGAAGAGCAAATGGCAGCGCTTACAGAGGCCGAAGAAAAGCTGGCCGCGACGCTTTCATTGGCGGATAATGCGACTGAAAACGATGTGGCGCGGCTAACCGAGGTTTACCAGCGTATGAAGCCTGCGGAAGCGGCAGATATTTTTGAAACTATGGACATCCAGTTTGCCGCAGGTTTTTTTGCCCGGATGCGTCCGGAAGCATCTGCGGCCATCATGGCCAATTTGCCAGCCGATCTGGCCTATTCGATTTCGGCAATCATGGCAGGGCGAAATGCGCGGGCCCCAAGGGAATAATCTATTCGCTTGAGGGATTATTAACCCCGGACATCCATATTGGCAAAGCAACATATTTTTAGGGGATAAGAATGGGCGGCATGATCGGCATTGTAATAATTTTTGTTATGGTCTTTGGCGGCTATCTGCTGGCGGGTGGCAAGATGGCCATTATCCTGTATTCGCTACCGTTTGAAATGATGATCATTCTGGGAGCCGCTATCGGAGCTTTTCTGATTGCAAACGAATTTTCTGCTGTAAAGCATACACTCAAGGATATGGGAAAGGTATTCAAAGGTGCGAAATGGAAACAGCAAGACTATCAGGACCTGCTTTGCCTGCTATTCACCCTGATTCGTATCAGCCGGGATAGCCCGGTCGATCTGGAAAGCCATATCGAGGATCCGGGCAGCAGCGCGGTCTTTGGGAAATACCCCAGAATTCAAGCGGACCCCACGGCCGTTTCGTTGATTTGCGATACCTTGCGCTCAGCATCTATGAATTTTGATGACCCGCATCAGGTGGAAGACCTGCTGGAAAAACGCATGGAGGAGCATTACAAGCATGCCCAGCATTCCAGCCATGCGCTTCAGGTTATGGCGGATGGCCTTCCTGCACTCGGGATTGTGGCGGCGGTATTGGGCATCATCAAGACCATGGCCTCGATTGACAAGCCGCCAGCGGTGCTTGGCGGCATGATCGGGGGGGCATTGGTAGGCACTTTCCTTGGGGTGTTTCTGGCCTATGGGCTTGTGGGGCCATTTTCCACTAGAGTGGAGGCTGTGGTGGCCGAGGATAACCATTTTTACAATTTAATCCGTGAAGTGCTGGTGGCCAATCTTCATAATCACGCGCCCAATATATGTGTGGAAGTCGGGCGGCAAAACACCCCCGGCACCAAGCGACCGAGCTTTGATGATCTGGAGGCGGCCCTGAAAGAGGCAAAAGCGGCAGCATGAAAAAAACCACGCTATTCTGGCTGTTTCTTCTTGCGCAGCCTTTGGCCGCGCAGACAGTTGTTTCTGTTCGCTCGGGCCAGCATGAGGGCTTCACGCGGCTGGTGCTGGATGTTGGGCAGAATGTGGACTGGCAGATGGAGACGCAAAGCGGGGAGGCGCGGCTTTTCTTCCCCGGGCAGAGGTTTTCTTTTGTTACAGACGAAGTATTTCAGCGAATATCAACCGAAAAAATTTCGGCGGTGCAGGGGGAGAGCGGCAACGACAATTCAAGTTTGCGATTGGAGTTGAATTGTGCCTGTGAGGTGAAAAGCTTCAATTATGGCGGGCAATATATCGTAGTTGATGTGCTGGACGGGCCAGAGCTGGAAGCCGAACCGCCCGTGGAAATAACGGGCCGTTGGCAGCCCGATAGCCTGCCAAGCATTACAGGTCCGGCAGTTCTGGAGCCGTTTACGGCCCGTATAATGCTGGACGCCCCTCTTCAACCCGGGCTTCAGCCCGAGCCGGAGCCGGTCAAATCAAGCCCTGTGGAAATGCCCGATGGGGTTTCATTGGCCGAGCCGCAAGCGCCGGATATGATGGCCGAAATTGAAGCTTCGGTCGGGGCACTCGCCGGAGAGATGAATGCCGAGATAACAGTAGAAGACAATCCCGAGCTGCGCGCCAGGATAGAAGAAGCCCAGACCCAGCTTTTGGCACAGCTTACACGTGCAGCGGATCAGGGCCTGGTGGAATTTTCGACTAGCCCCGTGGTGGAATCCGTATCGGAGGCAAGGCCTGAAATGCCGCCCGAAACACCCCCTGAAAACCCGCCAGGTCATGATCCCGTAGCCCCTGAGCTTCTCCAGCAGTTAAGCGCCCGAACCGCCTATTCGCAAAACACCGAAGACGCGCTTGCGGAAATCGTGAACCAGTTTGCCAAGCCTCAATGTCTTGAAGATGCGGCGTTTTCAATGGATGGCTGGGGTGATGAAAGCGGATTTTCCGCACGGCTGGCAAGGCTCCGCACAGGGCTGTTGAAAGAATTTGATGTGGTGGATCCTGAGGTTCAGGAGGCGATTGTGAAGCTGTATCTGCGCTATGGTCTGGGGGCGGAAGCGCGTATGATCCTTTTGCAATCAGAAGGCAATCTTGCCAATTCCACAATCCTGATGGATATTGCGGAAGCTCTGGAGAAGAATTTCAGTGGAGTTCTCGGTCCGGTTTTGCAGGGGGCGGGTTGTGGCGGCGCTCATGAAATGTGGTATCTGGTGACCGGACGCGGGGATTA
>JALSHK010000095.1 GCA_026982275.1 Paracoccaceae bacterium
GCATTGCAGCGCCGCATGCTCCAGAATATGGCGCTGCACCGGATGCAGCGCGTCCAGCGTTCCGACGCCTTCAACCGTCTCGATCGCGCTGCCGTCCACCTCGGCACCAAGCACAAGACAAGAGCAAACCAGCCGCCCATCGAGCATCACCGAGCAGGCGCCGCAATCGCCGGTGCCGCAGCCCTCTTTGGCACCGGTCAGATTGAGCCGGTCTCGCAGCACATCCAGCAGGGTTTCGCTCGGCTCGCAGAGGTATTCGACCTCGTCGCCATTGATACGGGTGGATATATGGATCTTGCTCATAGCGAACCTCCGGCGCGGGTATAGGCGATTTTGGCGGCGCGGGTGGCCAGCACCCCTGCCAGTTTGGTGCGGAATTCGACCGTGCCACGGCGATCATCAATCGGGGCGCAGGCATCACGGCAAGCGCGCGCACAAGCGTCCAGCGCTGCGGCCTCAAGCCGGCTGCCGATCAGGGCCTTGGCCGCCTGTGGCACCAGCACCGCCGTTGGGGCGACCGCGCCCAGAGCAACCTTCGCCGCCAGCACCGCCCCCGCCTCGTCAAGGCTCAGACTTACCGCCGCGCCTGCCACCGCGATATCCATTTCTGTGCGCGGAATGAAGCGCAAATAGGCATCTCCCGCGCGCTCGGAGCGCGCAGGCAGGAAGATCGAGGTGACGATATCGGATTTATTCAGGGTGGTTTTACCCGGGCCTTCAAGCACATCGGCCACCGGCAGATCGCGCTCGCCTTTCGCGCCCACAATCCGAACCGTAGCCGCCGCCGCCAGCAAGGCCGGCACGCTATCGGCCGCAGGAGAGCCATTGCACAGGTTGCCAACCATGGTGGCGCGCCCCTGCACCTGCGTGGAGCCGATCAGCTCCACCGCTTCGACCACGCCGGGCCAGAGCGCCTGCAGGGCCGCGTATTCGCCCATCTCGGCGCCGGTAACCGCCGCGCCGACCCGTATACCCCCCGCTTCAGGCCTGATTTCGCGCATGCCTGCAATAGGCTTCAAATCAATCAGCAGATCAGGGGTCATGCCCCCTAGCTTCATCTTGACCAGCACATCAGTGCCGCCAGCCAACAACACCGGATTTATGGCCCCCGCCATCAGCGAAACCGCGTGCTGGCTATTTTTGGCCCGAATATAACGCATGCTTGATTCTCCCTGAAAGATGATAACAAGAACATTGCCCATGGCAGCGCAATCCCACAAGCGAAAAAGCGTCTGGATGCCTTATGGCAATATTTGAGCGCCCCAAATACAAATGATTTGAATAGCTTGTGGCAGGTTCTTTACCCGAAGAAGCATTTTTATTGTTGATTTTTTTATTTATATGGATACCCTTTACTGGAAGGGCTGTGGTGCTTTGTGCTGCAAACAGCCGGGTGTCTATAAAAAGAGGGGCGCATCGTGCCAGATTTCAAATCGTATTTAGCAGGTATTGCCGCATTATTTATGGGCACCGCCCCGGTATTAGCTCAGGAGGTCTGGATCACACAGGAGCTGCCCTTCGTCGAGCTGGAGGTTGGCCAGGAATTTTTTGTAATCGAGCGGGATCAGGACAATCTTGCGGTTGTGCCGGCAGATTTTGCCAAAACCTCCCGCCCATGCCCGCCATTTTGTGTGCAACCGATGACCGTCGCCGAGGGCGTTAATACCGTAGGCGAGCTTGAGTTGATCGCCTTTCTCGAGGATGTGGTGCAGGCCGGAGACGGTTATCTCATCGATTCCCGCACCCCGCGCTGGTATGAGGCCGGCACCATTCCCGGCTCGATCAACATCCCGTTCAATTTGCTAAGTGCCGACGCGCAAAATCCGTTTCTGGCCCCGCTGCTCAAGCAGCTTGGCGGCGCGCAAACCGATAGCGGGGACTGGACCTTCGACAACGCTCCGGAGCTGACGATGTTTTGCAATGGATCGTGGTGTGGCCAATCCCCCCGCGCCATTCGGAATTTGCTGTCGGTTGGATATCCGGCGGAGAAGCTGCACTATTATAGAGGTGGAATGCAAAACTGGCTCATTCTGGGATTGAATGTCGTGATCCCGGAATCCTAGGGCCTTGCATTCTGCCCGTCAGGGGGAGAAATGCATAGTAAATACTTAGGGTTGTGTTTGACCTGGGCCATCGCAGGAGGCGCATTGGCCGATGCCAGGCCCGAGTTGGATCAAAGCGCAATCACGCTTCCCGGCCCGTTTATGCTGGCGCAAGCCACGATAGACAGCCTCGACGACTCCGAGCTGCGCCGCCTGAACTACTACAACCGGCGCGCGCTTGATGCCCTCTCTTTGGTTGTGGAATCCGCCAGTTCGCGAGATATCATCGAGCAAAGCAATGTAAACACAAAATTCCGCAGCTCTATTTCAAGATTGGTGGATGCCGGGCGGCGCTCCGGCTTGCCGGTTGAGACTGTGGCGATGCATTTTGTCGAGGCGGTGACGGAAGAATTCGGGCTGGATTTTATGGAGCGTGTCGGCCAGGTTGCCGGCGGGCTGGATGTTATTACCCTGTTTCGCAATGTTTCCACCCCGCTGGACCCCAGAACCTCGACCATTGATGACGGAACCTCCTTCCTGAATGCCCTCGCCGAAGCCAGCGAAGACCTGGATTTGGGAAAGCATCTCGAAGCCCCCGCCGCAGAAAACGCAGCGCAGGCACCTGAAGCACCTGTCGTGCCGGTTGGCCCGCGCCCGCTGCCCAATGCCAGCGGGCCCGAGCGCATCATTGTGGACCGGATAGAGGTCGAGGGCGATGAGTGGACCATCGTGGTCAGAAGCGGAGATTCTCTGGCCCTGATCGCCTCGGCCGTTTATGGGGATTCGCTGGCTTACAACATTATATACCAAGCCAACCGGAATGTTTTAAACAACCCGAACACTCTGAATATAGGTGTAAAACTTCGTATTCCCAAACCCTGATAGCGGCTAGTCCAGCTTCGGAATAACCTGTAACAGAGGCAATAGCCGTTTCATATCCGGCCCGTGATCGCGCCCTGTAAGAGCTTTTCGCAGGGGCATAAAAAGCGGCTTGCCCTTACGCCCGCTTTTCTCTTTCAGGGCCTTGGTCCAGCTTGGCCATGTGGTCTCGTCAAAAGGCTGCGCAGGAAGTGCTGCCAGCGCCTGGCGCACAAAATCCGCATCACTGGGCGCAATATCGGGCGTAGCCCCGTCACGGCACAGCGCCCACCAATCCGCAATTTCGGCGCGGGATTCAATATTATCCCGAATGGCCAGCCAAAAATCCTCGGTAATTTCCGCAGGCACGCCAAGGGCCAGCAGCTCTTGCTCCATATCCTGCACCGATAGCCCATGCAAAAAGCGCGCGCTCAGCGGGGCCAGATCTTCATCGTTGAATTTGGTCGGGGAGGCATTAAAATCCGACAGCTCGAAGCCGTCCAGAATTTCCTGCATATCGCGGCGTGGCTCCACCGGCTTGGAGGATCCGAGCCGCGCCATCAGCGAGATAATCGCCATCGGCTCCACCCCGTTTGCCCGTAAATCACGCAGCGCCAGCACGCCCAGCCGCTTGGAAAGCGCCTCGCCCTGCGCGCCGGTGAGCATGGAATGATGGGCAAATCGCGGCAATGCGCAGCCCATGGCCTCGATGATCTGGATCTGGGTGGCGGTGTTGGTGGTGTGGTCCAGCCCGCGCACCACATCGGTAATGCCCATATCGGTATCATCCGCAACCGAAGCCAGCGTATATAGCACCTGCCCGTCGGCGCGGATCAGCACCGGATCGGATACACTGGCGGCATCGATCGAGACCTGCCCCAGAATGCCGTCTTGCCACTCGATGCGCTTGTGATCGAGCTTGAAGCGCCAATAGCTGCCGCGCTCGGCCCGCAGCCTGTCTTTTTCCGCTTCCGAGAGCGCCAGTGCGGCCCGGTCATAAACCGGCGGCTTGCCCATGTTGAGCTGCTTTTTGCGCTTCAGATCCAGCTCCATCGGCGATTCAAAGCATTCGTAAAGCCGACCATCGGCGCGAAGCTGCGCCGCCACCTCGCCATAGCGCGCAAGCCTTGAGGACTGGGTTTCGATCCGGTCCCATTCAAGGCCGAGCCAGCGCAGATCTTCCTGAATGGCCGCCACATATTCGGGCCTGGAGCGCTCGGGGTCGGTATCATCGATCCGCAGCACAAATTCGCCCCCTGCCTTGCGGGCAATGGCAAAATTGAACAGCGCGGCGCGCAGATTGCCGATATGCAGATAGCCGGTGGGGGATGGGGCAAAACGGGTGGTGATCATAGGGTTTTCCTCGATATTTGCGCCTGTTTAGCCGCTAAGCCCGCGGGGTGAAACCCCCTTTTGGCTCAGCTCTCGTCGCGCCAGCGGTTCACAATCGGATACCGCCGGTCCAGCCAGAAGGCCTTTAGCGATAGCCGCGCCCCCGGGGCTGACTGGAAGCGCTTGTATTCGCTGATATAAATCAGATGCTCGACCTTTTTTACCATGGCGCGCTCAAAGCCCGCCTCCACCACCTCCACCACGGATTTATCGCCGTCGATCAGGGCTTCCAGAATGGCGTCCAGCACCTCGTAGGGGGGCAAGGAATCCTCGTCTTTTTGATCTTCGCGCAGCTCGGCGGTCGGGGGTTTGTCGATCACATTGGGCGATATCACCTCGCCCGCAGGGCCCATCATCCATGGGGCGTGATTGGCATTGCGCCAG
>JALSHK010000096.1 GCA_026982275.1 Paracoccaceae bacterium
GATTTCTTCATCTTTCAGCAAAGCCTGCGCGCGGGTATAAAGCCGCTGCATCCATGCCAGCTTATAGTCGAATTTCGGCCCCGGGCAGGGGTTGCCATTGGGCAGATACAGCCCGCAAATGCGCACGGTATTGATGCTGGCCTCGATCCAGCGCGCCTGCTCGTCGCTATCGTCGCCGGGCAGGCCGCGCACCACATCCTCGATCGGATATTTGGACAGGATCGCCACGCCGTTAAAGCCTTTTTGCCCGTGGGTCTCGATATTATAGCCCAGATCCTCGATCGCCTCGCGGGGGAAGAGGGCGTCTTGGGATTTGATCTCTTGCAACAGGGCCACATCCACGTCACTCTCTTTTAACCACTCCAGCAGGCGGGGTTGGCGGGCTTTGATTCCGTTGATATTAAAAGAAGCGATTTTCATGGCGGTCTCCGGCTGGTTTGGGCCAAACTACGGGGGCAGCCGGAAACAGGCAATAGAGAGTGCAAAGATTTGACCAACCCAAGCGAACAGCCGCGAAAGCTCAAGGTTTTTGGCGAGCGCAACACCGCCACCCGCGCGGTGATGCAGATGCTGCGGGCGCTGGATCAGGTGTCGCTTTCCATGCCGCGCGGGGAGGCAGGGGATCGCGATCGGATGGAGGCCCATATCCGCCAGCATATGAAGGGCATGTCGCTCAAGCTTTTTATGGATGCGCTGGAGGATATCAAACATGCGCAAACCGGCGGCATGAGCGACTGGAAACACGCCGCGCCGCGCATCGATGACAGCTATAAAGCGCTGGAGGCCTCGGTGATCTTTCTGGTGCGAAACCCCTATAGCTGGATCTGGTCATTGGCCGAGCATCCCTATCATGCCCGCGCGCCGTGGGTGGGGGATCTGGGGGTGTTTATGGCGCGGCCATGGCTGAGCGTGGCGCGGGAAAATATCGCGCCGATTCTTTATTCGCCGATGGAATTATGGAATATCAAGCTGCGGCGCTATCGGTCATTTTCTGCGGTGCCCTCACAGGTGCTGCATTTCGAGGATTTTGTGCAGGCGCCGGTGAAAAGCCTGTCGGCGATCTTGCGCGGGTTTGATATTTCGCCGGAAGGGCTGGCCGAGATTGCCCGCCCGATCAAAGCCCATGCCGCGGCTCCGGAAAAGCGCAAAGCCTTTTACGCCGATGAAGGCTGGAAAGCGTATTTCTGCGCCGATACCATTGCGCAGGCCAATGCGCTGATCGATTGGGAGGTGGCCGCCGCCTATGGCTATGCGCGGCTCGATCCGGCGGATTTTCCGGCGCGGGCCAGCCGGCAGATCATCAACAAGCTACAGCCCGAAGCTGGCCAGAGCTGATTACATCGAAAAGCTGGTGCCGCAGCCACAGCTCGAGGTGGCGTTGGGGTTGTTGATGACAAAGCGCGCGCCGATCAGCTCTGTGGTGAAATCAATGGTGGCATCGGCAAGGAAGGGCAGGGAGACCGGATCAATCACCACCTTCTGCCCGTTGCCCTCCAGCACCAGATCATCCTCGCGGGTGCTATCCAGCTCGATCTCGTATTGAAAGCCCGAGCAGCCGCCGCCCTCCACCGCGATGCGCAGCGCTTTGGGGGCGCTTTCGCTTTCGTTGATCTCGGCGAGGCGCTCGAAGGCGCGCGGGGTTACTTTGGGAGGAAGCGTGAGCTGCATCTGTTCAACCTGAATATCATGGTGTATCACACGAATGTAGGCGGGCTTGGGGCCTGATACAAGGTGGAGACTTGTCACATGCTAGCGAAATACGCATCTATGCCGCCCGATAGCCGTGGGCGGCTGGTGGATGAGGGCGGCTCGGCGCATCGCTCGGCCTTTCAGCGGGACCGCGACCGGATTATCCATTCCACCGCCTTTCGCCGCCTCAAGCATAAAACGCAGGTGTTCGTCGAGCATGAGGGCGATCATTTTCGCACGCGGCTGACCCATTCGATCGAGGTGGCGCAGGTGGCGCGCACGATTTCAGGCGCGCTGGGGCTGAATGGCGAGCTGACCGAGGCGGTGGCCTTGGCGCATGACCTTGGCCACACCCCTTTTGGCCATACCGGCGAGGATGCGCTGGATGAATGCATGCAGCCATATGGCGGCTTTGACCATAACGCGCAGGCGATCCGGATCGTGACGGCGCTGGAGCAGCATTACGCCGAATTTGACGGGCTGAACCTGACATGGGAAACGCTGGAGGGCATCGCCAAGCATAACGGGCCGGTGGTGGGCGATATTCCCTATGCGCTGGCGCAGGCGAATGCGGCATTTGATCTGGAGCTGGCCAGCTATGCCAGCGCCGAGGCGCAGGTGGCGGCGCTGGCGGATGATATCGCCTATAATAACCACGATCTGGATGACGGCTTGCGGGCGGGGCTTTTTATGGTGGAGGATATTTTACACCTGCCGATCGTGGGGCGCTGCTTTGCCGAGGTGGATGGCAAATATCCGGGCCTGGCCCCCGAGCGGCGGCGGCACGAGGCCTTGCGGCGGGTATTTGGCGTGATGGTCGAGGATGTGCTGGTGACGAGCGCGGAGCGGCTGGCGGAATCAGGGGCGCGCTCGGCGCAGGATATCCGCAATCTGGGGCGGCCTGTGGTGCAATTTTCGGCTATGCTTTGGAATGAGCTGAAGGAGATCAGGGCGTTTTTGTTTGATCATATGTATCGGCATGAAACGGTAAAGATCATGCGGCTGGAAACGGCGCAGGTGGTGCGGGAGCTGTTTGGTGCTTTTATGGCGGACCCGATGCGCTTGCCCGAAGATTGGCGGGCCGATGGCGAGCTGGCGCAGGCGCGCAAGATCTCCGATTATATCGCGGGGATGACCGACCGTTATGCGCTGCAGCTGCATAAAAATCTGTAGCGGCGTGTCGGCCTTGCGCGGCTTGGCGGCCTTGCGCCCACGCCGCGCCGCAAGGCTGGCGCTTTTTGCAGCCAAGCCGGCCCTTGCGCGCTGGCCCTTGGGGCTGCCATATGGTATGGGCGCTCAAACTGATGCTGGAATGATAAAATGAACCTGTTTGCCGAGATAAAAACCGTTGTAATCGAGAAGCTGGAGGCGTTGGTGCAAGCCGGCACCCTGCCGGAAGGCCTGAGCTTTGCCAATGTCAGCGTCGAGCCGCCGCGCGATGCGCTGCACGGGGATCTGGCGACCAATGCGGCCATGGTGCTGGCCAAGCCTGCGCGCATGAAGCCGCGCGATATTGCCGAGGCGCTGGCGGCGCTGCTGGCCGAAGATGCGCGGGTGACGAGCGCCGATGTGGCCGGGCCGGGCTTTTTGAATCTGCGGATTGATCCGGCGGTTTTTCAGGCGATGGTAGGCGATATTCTGGCCAAAGGCGCGGATTTTGGCCGCTCCGATATGGGCGCCGGCCGCAAGGTGAATGTGGAATATGTATCGGCCAACCCCACCGGCCCTTTGCATGTGGGCCACACCCGCGGCGCGGTATTTGGCGATGCGCTTTCCAGCCTGCTGGATTTTGCCGGCTATGAGGTGACCCGCGAATATTACATCAATGATGGCGGCGCGCAGGTGGATGTGCTGGCGCGCTCGGCCTATGAGCGCTATCGCGAGGCTTGCGGCCATGCGCCCGAGATCAAGGAAGGGCTTTACCCGGGCGATTATCTGATCCCTGTTGGCGAGGCGCTTAAGGCGAAATACGGCGATCGCCTGATTGACAAGCCCGAGCGCGACTGGCTGGCCGATATCCGGCTTTTTGCCACCGAAGCGATGATGGATCTTGTGCGCGCTGACCTGCTTTCGCTGGGCGTGAAGATGGATGTGTTTTTCTCGGAAAAATCGCTTTATGGCACCGGAAAAATCGAATCCGCCATTGCCGAGCTGGATAGCAAAGGGCTAATCTATACCGGCGCGCTACCGCCGCCAAAGGGCAAGCTGGCCGAAGATTGGGAGGCGCGCGAGCAAACCCTTTTCCGCTCTACTGCGCATGGCGACGATGTCGATCGCCCCGTGCAGAAATCGGATGGCAGCTGGACCTATTTCGCCCCCGATATCGCCTATCACCATGACAAGATCGAGCGCGGCTTTGACGAGCTGATCGATGTGCTGGGCGCGGATCATGGCGGCTATGTCAAGCGGATGAAGGCCGCCGTTTCGGCGCTGTCGGATGGCAAGGTGCCGCTGGATATCAAGCTTTGCCAGCTGGTGCGGCTGTTCAGGGATGGCGAGCCGTTCAAGATGTCCAAGCGCGCCAATAATTTTATTCTGCTTTCCGATGTGGTGGAGCAGGTCGGGGCGGATGTAACCCGATTCGTGATGCTGACCCGCAAAAATGACGCGCCGCTGGATTTTGACTTCAAAAAAGCGCTGGAGCAGAGCAAGGACAACCCGGTTTTTTATGTGCAATACGCCCATGCGCGGGTCTGCTCGGTGCTGAAAAAGGCGGGCAGCCCGAGTGATGCGGCCTTGCAACAGGCCGATTTCAGCCTGCTGACCACGCAAGCCGAGCTGGCTTTGATCAAGAAGCTGGCGGAGTGGCCGCGTCTGGCCGAGCTGGCAGCCAAGCACCATGAGCCGCATCGCGTTGCCTTTTATCTGTTTGATTTGGCGTCCGAATTTCATGCGCTTCAGCATTTGGGCAAGGTCGATCCGGCGATGCGCTTTAATCTGGATGGCGATCCGGCGCTGAGCGAG
>JALSHK010000097.1 GCA_026982275.1 Paracoccaceae bacterium
CGGGGTGGTTACCACCGCCTGCTATCTGGCCCGCATTCACGGGGTTCGCTCGGCCATGCCGATGTTTCAAGCCCGCAAGCTTTGCCCGCAAGCAGTGGTGATGCCCATTCGAATGCAGGTCTATCGTGAGGCCTCGCGCCAGATCAGCGCCCTGATGCAGGGGCTCACCCCCGCTATTGAACCGCTATCGCTTGATGAAGCTTTTCTGGATATGACCGGCACCGCCCGTTTGCATAAATCCCCTGCCGTAGTGCAGCTCGCCAAGCTGGCCAACCGGATAAAATCCGAAGTCGGCATTACCGTATCTGTCGGCCTGTCCCATAATAAATTCCTCGCCAAAATCGCGTCCGACCTGGATAAGCCCCATGGCATGGCTCTGATCGGCAAGGCCGAAACTGCTGGGTTTTTGAGGGGAAAGCCCGTTGGCCTGCTTTCGGGCATCGGGCCGGCGATGCAACAAAAGCTCGCACAAGGCGGCATTTACAAAATTGACGATATCCTGCGCTATTCCACCCGGGAGCTGGGGCAGCGCTATGGCGCTATGGGGTTGCGGCTTCATGATCTGGCTCATGGTCGCGATACCCGCAAAATCAGCCCCGAAAACCCCGTCAAAAGTATTTCCCGCGAAACGACATTTCCTCGCGATACCGCCGATATGGAAGCACTGGAGGGATACCTGTGGCGGTTAAGCGTCGAAACTGCGGATCGCGCCAAAGCGAACAGGATGGCGGGGCAAGTGGTGGTGCTAAAGCTCAAAACCCATGACTTTCGCTCACTCTCTCGCCGGATAACCCTGAATACGCCCGTGCAACTTGCGGATTCGATCTATACAATCGCCCGCGAGCTGCTAAAGCCGGTTTACCATCAGGGACCTTTCCGCTTGCTGGGAGTCGGGATTTCCGAACTGAGGCCGGATTCAATAGCCGGTGCCGCCCAAGACATGCTCGATGTCACCGCCCCCAAACGCCACGCGATCGAGAGCGCAACAGACGCCATTCGCCATAGGTTCGGCAAAAATTCAATTCTGAAAGGCCGCGCCCTGAAATAATACCGCGTCGCAGCATTGACTTCGCTGCATCGCAATACTATCTGCTTTTCAACGCCCATCTCCCGGGCGTTTCCTCCCTTTTCCTTGAGGCTGCGGCAACGCAGCCTTTTTTTCTACCGCCCTTGTAAAACCGCCTTGAATTTTCAGCATTTCCTATTCTGCTGCCATCGCTTTTTGCGGCGGCACAAGCCTCGCCAACCGGGCCGCTACTCCAGAAATCCTTTTGGCAAACCGGTCGAATTCCGGCAATGGCCGAACCGACTTTTCATCCATATACAGCCCGCGATCTATCTCGATCTGTATCGCCTGAATCCCCTTTTTCGGCGCACCATAATGGCGGGTAATATATCCTCCGGCAAAAGGCGTGTTGCGGGCGACCTCAAATCCTGCCGCCTCGAAAGCCAGCGCGACAGCATCGCCAAACCATGCATCGCAGGCCGTGCCGTATCGGTCTCCCAATATGACATCGGGGCGGCGTTTGGTAGAAAATTTGCCCCCCAGCGCCGAGCGCGGCATGGAGTGGAAATCAAACAGGTAACAGATACCGAACCGGGCAAGCTGTTGCTTTATCACCTGCGAGAGCGCTTGGTGATATGGATGATAGGCTATATCAAGCCGCTGTAGCGCCTCGGACCGGGTCATTTTCCCGAGCTGGATCACCTGCCCGTTGGCCACCACCCGCGGCACGACACCAAGCCCGGCGGCAATACGCGGATTTACCGCGCCGCCCTTGATGTCCCTCACCAAAGCCGGATCCATCTCGCCTGCGGCACGATTCAAATCCACATAGGCGCGCGGAAAGCGGGCTTTCAGCACGGGCGCGCCCAATGCATCCCCCAGAAAACGATCAACGAATGCGTCTTCCGACGAGCGTAATTGCGCAGGAGACAGGCAGGAATTCCGCACGAAATCCGCCGGATAATCCGTGCCGCTATGTGGGCAGGAAAAAACAGCGCAAGATCGGGGTGAATCTATATAATCCAGAGTATAAGCCTTGTTTTTCATGCCATGGACTCTTGCTACGCAATGCCAGCCTATCATAAGAGCCGATCCATCCAACGTAAATATTTCTTTCCTCGCGCAGTAAGCCCGTAATTCGCAAAAGCGCTTGAACCCTCGCCCGCAAGCGCTTATAGACAGGCACACGAGCGCAGCCTTGGCCGCGCTTGTCGCTTTTTCGGGCGTATAGCTCAGCGGGAGAGCACTTCGTTGACATCGAAGGGGTCACTGGTTCAATCCCAGTTACGCCCACCATTTTCCGCCCCGACGGAAACGAATACTAACCGGCGCTTTGGCGCCCAAAATTGGAGAGAGACTATGAAAGTCAAGAACTCGCTTCGCTCCCTGAAGGGCCGCCACCGCGATTGTCGCGTGGTTCGCCGCAAAGGCCGTGTTTATGTGATCAACAAAACCCAGCCCCGCTTCAAGGCACGCCAGGGCTGATAACCTGTTGAAATCTTGCAATATTAGGCCGTGGCGCAGCTGCCCCACGGCCTTTTTCTATTGGCCCAGCAGCAATAGCCGGATCATATCCGCAGTCACATATCCGGTAGGGTCCAATCCGCGATCCTGCTGATAACTCCGGATGCCTTGCCTTGTTGCCAGATCAAAAGCCCCGTCTCGCGGTCCGGTGCGATAGCCAAGATCCGCCAGCCGCTGCTCGATCAACAGCCGCGAAATGGTATTTAGCCGCAGCGCGGCTTCTACCCGCTGGGCGCTGTTTTCCACCACCACCGGCGGCGTTCCGATTCGGGCACGCGCGATATTTTTGTATATCCCGTTTGGAAAATCGTGCAGATACTGCCGATAGGATTCCGGCGTATCGGCACGCACCGCGCGGCTCCAGGCTTGCTCATCGGTATTGGCATTCATCCGCGCCAGCTCGGCTCGCGCCCGATTGGCAAATTGCCCGTTTGGATAGCGCTCCAGATATTGCTGCAAACCGCGGGCAGTGCCATTTGCACCTGTGCGCGCCCAGTATTGCCGATCATTTGCCGATTGCTGCATCCTCGCTGTTTCGGCCTGCTGCCTTAAAATCGAAATCTGGGCCGTAGTCAGATAGCCGGTGCGCGCCAGCCCCTGACGGCGCTGCCACTCGCGAATCGCGCCTCGGGTGCCATTGCCAAACAGACCATCAACACCGCGTGTATCAAAGCCCAGTGTCACCAGATCTTTCTGGATAAGCAACCGCGCCCGACGATCCAGCCCCAAACCCGCCTCGATCTGCTCGGCGGTATTCACCGCGGCAACCCGACGATTGGCCAATACCAGCGATGCCGGAATATCACCTTCGATCTCCAGCGACCCGATATCACCCCGCAGCACGTCGATCACCCGCTGGTTTCGCTGTAAAAAGCGGCTGCGGATAACATTTGACACCTCCGAGAACCCGCCCGATACCATCATCACCCCTTGCGGCAGATTTATCCGCGCAATGCCGGAAGAAACCCCGGGAATATCAAAGGCCGCACGGCCCGAATCTCCGACAAACAATACCGATCGGCTCGGGGCCTGCGCCAAAAGCTGTGCAAAAAAACCGAGCGAAACCGCCCTGAATTCAACCCCTGTTGCGCTTGCCACATCCACATCCGTAGGCAGCAGCCATGTCTTCTCGCCAAAATTCACCATATGGCCCTGCAGGCTTATCACCGCGATATCCGCCGTCGCGATCTTGGTTTCGAAATGCTTGAGCAATTGGCGGATTTCGACACGGTTCTGGTCTTTTCCTTCAATCACCTCATAGCCCTGCGCCTGAAATGCCGAGACCAGCTGCTGGTGCCGCCGCGAGATGCTGGGCGCATCCGCCCCGTCTTCGTAATAGCCGTTGGAAATCACCAGCGCCACATTCTGCGCTTGCACAGCCATCGCGCCCAGGCTCAAAAAAGCTAAAATAAATGTCAAAATACGCATAATATGTCCTCCTGCGGTATAGGTGCAGTTTAGCGGATAGAAACTTACACGCCAGCCCAAGACAGGTTTAACCGGAAAATCCGCCGGTTTTAGTCATATTTCCGCTTATCGTCTATCACCAGCCCATCCTTGGGCAGGCTGCCAAGCGGCACGATTTTTACAGTGCCGCGCAGCTTGAGCAAGGCTTGCACCGATGCTTCCAGCGCGCCCTGATCCACCCCTTCCGCCTCCACCTGCACGGTCATGACATCCTGCTCGCCCCGGCGCGTGGCGGTAATGCGGGCCTTGATCACCCCGGGGTGCTGCGCCACCAGCGCCGCCACCTGCTCGGGGCGCACAAACATGCCCTTGATCTTGGTGGTCTGGTCCGCGCGGCCCATCCAGCCCTTGATGCGCATATTGGTCCGGCCACAGGGGCTTTGGCCCGGCATTACCGCCGAAAGATCGCCGGTGGCAAAGCGGATAAGCGGATAATCGGCGTTTAGCGCGGTGACGACCACCTCACCCACCTCGCCCGCTGGCACAGGAATGCCGGTGCCGGGGGTTACGATCTCCACAATCACGCCCTCATCGACAATCATACCCTCCATCGCCTCGCTTTCATAAGCGATATTGCCCAGATCGGCGGTGGCATAGCATTGCAGGCAGGCAATGCCGCGATCCGCATATTCCGCCCGCAAGCTGGGGAATAGC
>JALSHK010000098.1 GCA_026982275.1 Paracoccaceae bacterium
GGGGGCAATTTGTGCCGCTGATCTGGCCGGATGAAGTGGAAGAATCACAATCATATTACCAACCGGTATATGACAAGGTGAAGGATACGATTTCGGAGAAGTTTCACGCCGGAGATATAGATTCTATAAAATATGCCGAATTCAGTGCCGAAGATAAAAAAGAATTCGAGCTTCTGCTCAACCGCTATGTAAACGATATTCTTGACAAGAATTTCGGTTTACGGGGCGAGGCGATTTCTATCAAGCGGGATCTGAATGATCAGGAGCAGATTTACATCGAGAATTTCCAACATGCGATAGAACACAAGCGGCGGCTGATGCAGGCAGAGCAGGCGAAAGATATCCATCAGCTTGATGCGGATGTTCAAGTTAATGCTGTGCAACAAGGCGCACGCATCACCGATGCTCGTGAAGAGTCAGATACCCGCATGCCCGGATATGATTTTGCCCGGCCTGGTGATGCCCCGAAAATCGATGATTTCGACCGTCTTGATTTTAAGGGTCGCGAGCCAAGGAAAGGTCTGTCATCGCATGGCGATGCGAAGGAAACTCCGCCGCCGGAGCCTGTAGCCCCTTCAGCGCCCGAGGGAGATGTCTATGAAATGCCCCCTGAAGATAAAGGAAAGCCCTAGCTATGGTCACCGGTATTCACTGGAAAGACGGCTTTGATGAGGCGACGAACCTGTTGGCCGGTATTCTTGACTTTGCGATTACAAGTCTGGAAGCTCCGGTAGAAGGCAAGGTCTTTTTCCCGGCGCTCGAGGCTTTGATTACGCCGATGCTTGATTGCAGCGCCGAGGAGCGGCAAGCCGTGATGAAAACGGCCGGGTTAAGCAGCGCGCGCCATCGGGCTTTTTTAAGCGTTCCCGGCCTCGGTATGGGGCTGGTGCGTGAAAAGGCAAAGGGCAAAAAAACGGCGCGGGCAAATGCCATTCCGCAAGAAGTTTTGTGGGCCATTGCCGGTGCCAGCGTGGCGAGTACGCAAGGCCAGCACGCGCGGGCACTACGGGTTTCATGCTGGGTGCAGTCCAGATTTTTGTTATCAGGGGCGCGTCTTGTCACGGATCTTGCCGATTTGCGCACGCTCTGGACCATAATTGCCACTGCGGCGCGAAGCCAGAAACTGGCCGCGCATTCGGGTATTGCGGGGCTGGAAAGGATGGCAACGCTGATGGCGGCTAAACATCCGGTGCCGCAGATGGTCGACCAGCTGGTTTGCTGCGAAATTGCCCGTGCGCTCATGGTCGGGCGCGGGCTGCCGCCTGAGCACCCGCTGATGGCATGTCCGCTGATTGCCGCACCGCGCTACGGGCTGGAATACACTCCGAAAAATACGCAATCTAAAGGAGAGCCGCGCGCAACATTCCAGAAGGTTCCAACCGATTTGGAGCCCTATATTTTTTTTCGTAAAGAGGTTTGATCCATGTTCAATACTGCAGCCCTTTCAAAGTTTTTTACCAAGCATAAATCTACCCTGAAGCGGCTGGAAAAGGTTCGGGGCCACCTTGAAAGCCGGATTTACAACGGGGAAACCGCGATCAATGCGATATTTCTTGCGGCGCTGACCGATGTGCCTTGTTTGCTTTTTGGCCCGCCCGGTGTGGCCAAATCCAAACTAATTCGCAATTTTTGCGAAATCACCGGGGTTTCCAATGCAGAAGCGGCGGAAGAGCGTAAATATTTCGAGTATTTGCTCACTCCGTTTACCGAACCGACCGAGCTTTTCGGTTCTTTCAGGCTACAAAAAACAGAGGCGGGCGGGCAGCAGCTTATGCGGGTGGAAACTGGCATGTTGCATAATTGCGAGGTGGCATTTCTTGACGAGGTGTTTAACGGGTCAAGCGCGATTTTGAACAGCTTGCTGGCCTTGATCAACGAAAAGCGATTTCATGACCGTGGTGAGATTAAAAAGAGCCGGCTAAAGCTGATTTTCGGGGCAACAAACGACCTACCGACCAGTGAAAGCCTGCGGGCTGTCTTCGATCGGTTTGTGGTGCGGGCCTATATGGACAACGTGGAGCCGGAAGCGGTTGAATATCGGAAATATTTTGATAGTGCGTTTAAGGCGCAGCGCAACTTCACACCTAAAGAATGTGATTATGAGCTGCTGGACGACATCCAGATATTGCGAGATGACTATCTAGCTCTGGAAAAAGGGAATGACCCCAAAAAAAGCCTTTTCGACTTTGATTCCGAAGAGGGGCGCAAATTTCTGGAAAATCTTGGTTATATTGTGGATAATTGCCGCGGTGGTCTGGGGCGCGCGAACGCATACGGGAGTTTTTCAAACCGCCGCGTTTTCCAAATGCTGCGTGCCCTCACCATGCAGCGGCTCATGCGGGCGGCGCGGCAGGGCAGCGTGATCGGGGGCGGGGCGCCTCTTATTCGTGAAGATTACAGCATCATTGTGGCGCATTTTCTCGATGTTAAGGAGCCGCTTCCGAGCACGGAGGTCGACAAACTTCTTGATCTCCCTAACGGTCAGGTGATTACAGGAGCCAAATCTTGAAACACGAGGTTATGGGCGCTGCATTCTGGGCACCGGTTATTGCACAAAGGCGCAGGGCGGGGGGGGTGAATTTTGGCCTTGAGATGGCCATATTGCGGCTCCTGCACTCGAATGGATATGGCGCGCCGATAGAGACGGTTTTTGACTTTGCGGCATGGCTCCAAAGGAAAGGCAGTGCAGGCCGATATTGGGAAAACGCGTTCCAGCAGCTCTTTTCCGGCTTGGACCTACAAAAAATGCGCAGTTCCGTCTCGATGGTAGAGCGGCGAATGCGAGGAAACCCGTTCCAGGCTGTCCGGCTGTTTCTATTGCCGGTAGTCCAGCGTGTATTGGCCAAGACAGAAAATAACATTCTACTTTCGAGGAGTGATAAAACCAGCCACCATAGCAAAGGTGATTATCGGAAATACTGTGACGCGTTTCAGGCAGCGCTGGCAATGCTGCTGCCCGAAAACAGCGAGAACCCCGCAACCAAGGTCAATGATGAAAGCACCGTAGCGTGGCGCCGGGCCATGATCCTGCGGCTAATTCAATATACCCATCTCGGCGAGTTGTCGGAAGACCCGGGCGGTTCGTGCCTTCCGGATACACTGGCGGCAGAGCTGTTTTTGGCGGCCGAACGATTGCAGGTTGCATCAAGGCCGGACAAAGCCGTTCCCCTGCTTGCCCGAGAAGGAACCGTGCGACGTAGCTCTCGTTTCCAGCAAGACGGCATTGCGGGAATACGCCACGCCTCTCCCGGAGAGGACCCGTCATCGATGTTGCAGCACCAGATGGTGAATGCATTCGAAGTACTGGTAGAACAGGTCGAAAACGAAGGCTTTATAGCGTATGACCGCCCGCCGCCTTTGCCGGAAAAACGCTGCTTTGTGTTTGCGGCTCTGGGGGCTGACATGGCTGAGGGCCGTGGGCTGAGCCTGCTGCGCGCCGCATGGTGGCTGGCCTGCCAACGGGCTGAAATGATACTGTGCGAGCAAGATTCCAGGGTTGACTTTGCCTGGTTGCAAACCACTAACGGCCTTTCCGGACGAGGGAGTTTTGTGCGCTCCCCGGAAAAATTCATGCGGATGCGTCCGGGCGATTCCGGCATGCGCTATCTTGCACAATGTGAGGGGCTTGGCGCGCCTTTCAGGGCAGGACGGATGAAAACAGCCCTCTCCGAAGGGCGAACCAAGCCCCTTTGGCCGGACTATCTGGTGGATTTTTTGAGGGATGAAGGCCTTCAGGTGATCGGAGATAGAGGGATGCAGGTCGCGTCTATGATTTTGTCGGTTCAGGAGGCAACCGGAGACAGCCCGGATGGTCATGCGAGTGCGTGGCGCGATGAAATTACCGGACAGGGTGGCGAGATGCCGGTGGTTCTGTCTGTTAATATTAATGCTGAACAAGGGAGGCACAGGCTGGCTTTCGGCGCGGAAGAGCCGGTGCTGGTCTGTGATGATTTCGAGGAAGCCGCGCAGCAAGCTGTGGAAATTGCCAACCGGTTGATAGAAGAAATGATGAAAGTTATCCACAATGAGTAATGCGCTGCGCACCCCTCGTCTGTCCGACCCGTCTTTTGTCATGCAGGCTGTCGCTAATTTTGGTGACCCCGCAGAACTGGTTCCGCTCGGTATTACGGTGGATGTTTCCACGCGCGGCTGGGTGATTATGATGCGGGCCAACCGCAAAACCCAGCCGGTGATTTTGGCGCTTTGTGCCGCGCTGGCTCTCAAAGAAGAGGCGTTGGAACGCATTGACGACTCAGAGCGGAATGCGACAGGGGTGCGCAGTTTGGGGCAGGAAATGCTCTCCCATATTATTCATCGTGACTGGGTGAATGAAGGGGATGCCGTGGCCCGCCACGGGGAAAAAATAATTGCTGCGCGGTATATGGAAAACGAAGCTCTGGCGGCATTGCTTGACAAAATAAATGTACATGCCACCAACTGCCGTGCCGCCCGTTTCGGGGCGGATATGGTTGATGGCTTTACGCTTTTCCACCTGCGGGACGATCCGGCGCGAGGCTCTACTTTGCAGGCTTTTCTAAAGGCGTATTCCGGTCTGGATGTGCCGGTTTTAAGTGCGTATCATACCGAGTTTGGCACCGTATTTCTACCTAAAGCCCCGCCACGGGAGGCTCTGGGCGCCG
>JALSHK010000099.1 GCA_026982275.1 Paracoccaceae bacterium
AGGCCGGCACCGTGGCCAGATCGCCGTAGGGGATGATTTTGGGCGAGCCAAGCCACGGCCCCAGATCCAGCGCATCGCCGATATCCAGCGCGAGGGTGGAGGCAAATCCGACCACCGCGCCATTGATCTGCACCAACACCAAAAGCCCCGTTTCGCCGGTGGTCAGGTTGCTCAGCACCGATTGGCCGATATTTTGCACAACATCGCCCGCCGCGCCCGCGCTCGCGCCATCCACCACCAGCCCGAAATGAAGCTGCTGGGAAGCTGCCGCGCTGCCTTCATCCTCGAAATCCGGATCATCATCGATGAGGGTCAGCACATCGGGCGCGCCGCCCACGGTGGTGCTGGTTGGGCCAAAAAAGAAATCATATTCGCTGGAAAGCCCGAGATCGGCCACAGAATAGATATAGAATCCCTCAACAGGCATCCGCTCCGCCTTTGGCGCATAAGCGCCAGCCTCTGGTTACAAACGACGCCGCCTGCCATCCCTTGCTACAGCGTTAACCATTATGACCTAAGGGTTAACAAAGCGTAAACGCCCCCCGCCCCGCTTCAATCTTGCGGGTTTTGCCGCGCTGGGGTAGGACAAACGCGACAGCTAATGCAGGAACACGCCCGATGGCCAAAAGAAAACCCAAAGTGATGCGCCCCAAAGCGCTGCCGCCTCGCGGCTTTCGTGATTATTTCGGCGAGGATCTGCGCGCGCGTGCCGCCATGCTGGACCGGATCACCGGCATCTATCATGCCTACGGCTTTGACCCGCTGGAAACCTCGGCCATCGAAACCGTCGAGGCGCTTGGCAAATTTCTGCCCGATGTGGATCGCCCCAACGAGGGCGTATTTGCATGGCAGGATGAAGACGAAAGCTGGATGGCGCTGCGCTATGATCTGACTGCCCCGCTCGCGCGGGTCTATGCGCAATTCCGCAATGATCTGCCTTCGCCCTATCGGCGCTATGCCGTTGGCCCGGTCTGGCGCAATGAAAAGCCCGGGCCGGGGCGGTTTCGGCAGTTTTATCAATGCGATGCCGATACGGTCGGCACCCCGACCGTGGCCGCCGATGCCGAGATATGCATGATGCTATCGGATGCGCTGGAGGCCGCAGGCATTGCCCGTAGCGATTATATCGTGCGGGTCAATAACCGCAAAGTGCTGAATGGCGTGATGGAGGTGGCCGGCGTGCTGGACCCTTCGGACCCGAGCCGCTTTGAAGCCGGGCGCGGCATTGTGCTGCGCGCGATTGACAAGCTGGACCGGCTGGGGCCGGACGGCGTGCGGGCGCTCTTGGGCGAAGGGCGCAAGGACGAGAGCGGAGATTTTACCGGCGGGGCCAATCTTTCGGGCGAGCAGGCCGAAATCATCATGGGCTTTATGGAGGCGCGGCGCGAGAATGGCGGCGATACCTGCGCGCGGCTGCGCGAGCTGGTGAAAGGGTCTGACACCGGCCTGACCGGCGTGCAGGAGCTGGAAACCATCGCCGAGCTATCGGATGCGGGCGGCTATGGGCCGGATCGCTTGTTGATCGATCCTTCCGTGGTGCGCGGCCTTGGCTATTATACCGGCCCGGTTTATGAGGCCGAGTTGACCTTCGAGATACTGGATGAAAAAGGCCGCAAGCGGCAATTCGGCTCGGTGGCAGGCGGGGGGCGCTATGATGATCTGGTCAAGCGCTTTACCGGCCAAGCCGTGCCCGCGACCGGCGTTTCTATCGGGGTGGATCGCTTGCGCGCCGCGCTGGCGGCCAAGGGGGATGCCAAAGCCGCCGCCAAAGGGCCGGTGGTGATAACGGTGATGGACCGCGAGCGCATGGCGGATTATCAGGCCATGGTGGCGGAGCTGCGCAATGCGGGTATCCGCGCCGAGGTTTATCTGGGCAACCCGAAAAACTTCGGCAACCAGCTTAAATATGCCGATGCGCGCAACGCCCCCGTGGCGGTGATCGAGGGCGGTGACGAGCAGGCGCGCGGCGTGGTGCAGATCAAGGATCTGGCGCTGGGCAAGGCGCTGGCGGCCAATATCACCAGCAACGAGGAATGGAAGGCCCAGCCCGCCCAGATGGAGATCGGGCGCAATGATCTGGTGGCGGAGATTCGCAAGATGATGGGCCGCGCCGATGGTGAATGATCGTGCCTATCTGAAAGCGGCCCGTCAGGGCGAGGGGCTGGCCCGCCTGCGCAAGGAGGTGGGCCGCCTGATGGCCGGATTTGCCAGCAATGGCGCCGAGGCCGTGGAGCCGGCGGCGCTGCTGCCGGCCGATATCCTGATTGATCTTTATGGCGAGGATCTGCGCGCGCGGGCCTATACCACCATGGATCCGGTATCGGGCGAGCAAATGCTGCGCCCCGATTTTACCGTGCCGGTGGCGCAGATGCATATGCAAAGCGGCGCGGCTTTCGGGCGCTATGCCTATGCCGGCTCGGTCTGGCGGCGCCAACAGCCCGGCTCGGATCGCCCGACGGAATATCTGCAATGCGGCTTTGAAACCTTTGGCGAGGCGGATATTGCCCAAGCCGATGCCGAGGTTTTTGCCCTGCTGGCCGAAGCGCTGCGCGGGCTGCCCGTCGCGCCGCAAACCGGCGATATCGGCATTGTTCTGGCGGGGATAGACGCGCTGGAAACCACCCCGCCGCGCAAGGCCGCCCTGCTGCGCCACCTGTGGCGGCCCACCCGATTCAAGCGCTTGCTGGAGCGCTATGCCGGCAAAACGGCCCTGCAGCGCGTTGATCTTCTGGAAGAGTTCCAGGCTTCGGATGCCCCCATGATCGGATTGCGCTCGGCGGATGAAATCAAAGCCCGCATCGAAATATTGCGAGAGGATGCCGCCGCGCCGCCCATTCCCGCCAGCCGCATCGCCCTGCTGGAGCAAGCGCTGGCGGTAAAGTCCCCGCTGAAAGACGCCCTGAAAACCCTGCGCGGCATTGCGAAAGAAATGCCCGCGCTCACCCCCGCGATTGATCTGGTGGAGGCCCGCGCCGAGGCGATTTCGGGCTTTGGTATAGATGGTTTTGCCCTGCCTTTTGAAGCCAGCTATGGCCGCACCACGCTGGAATATTATGACGGGTTCGTATTTGGCTTTACCGCCGATAACCGCCCGGATCTGCCGCAAATCGCGCAAGGAGGCCGCTATGGCGCGCTCACCCGCGCCCTGGGCCGTGCCACCGAGGCCGTGGGCGGCATCATCCGCCCCGAAGCCCTGCTGGCCTTGGGAGAAAAACCATGACTGCCTTGAAAATCGCCGTGCCCTCCAAAGGGCGCTTGCAAGAGCAGAGCTTTGAGTGGTTTGCCAACCACGGCATCACCTTGCAGCGCACCGGCTCGGGGCGGGAATATGCCGGGCAGGTATTGGGGGTGGAAAACGTGGAGCTGGTGTTGCTTTCTGCCGGAGAGATCCCACGAGAGCTGGCCTCGGGGCGCATCCATATGGGGGTGACGGGGCAGGATTTGGTATCAGAGAAAATCCCCGCATGGGAGCGGCAGATCGAGCAGCTGGCGACCATGGGCTTTGGCCATGCGGACCTGATATTGGCGGTGCCGGCCTGCTGGGTCGATGTGAATAATATCGACGATTTTGACGCGGTCGCGGCGGCTTTTCGCAAGACCCACGGGATGCGCCTGCGCATTGCCACCAAATACCACAATCTGGTGCGCGAATATCTGCGCGCCGAGGGGGTGGCGGATTATCAGCTGGTGGATAGCCAGGGCGCGACCGAAGGCACCATAAAAAACCGGACCGCCGAAGCGATTGCCGATATCACCTCCACCGGCGATACCCTGAAGGCAAATCACCTGAAAATCCTGGATGGCCCGCCGATACTGGCCTCGCAGGCCACGCTGTTTGCCAGCCGCACCGCGCCGTGGGGAGATGCGGAGAAACAGGCGCTCGGCGCCATAAAAACCAAAATCGAGGCCGCCAATGCCTGAAGCCAATGCCGAAGTGATCCGTTTTTTACAAACCCGCCGCTCAAGGCCCGCCAAGACCCTTGCGCTGCCGGTGCCCGCAAGGGGCGAGGTCGAAACCCTGCTGGAAATGGCCGCGCGCTCGCCGGACCATAAAAAGCTGGAGCCTTGGCGCTTTGTGGTGCTGAAACAAGCGGCGCTGAAGCGGCTCGGCCCCTTGGCCGAAGCGCGGTATGACGCGCTGGGTCTGCCAAACGAAAAGCGCGAAAAAACCTGCGCGCAATTTAACGACGGGCTGCTGGCGGTGGCGGTGATTGCCTCGCCGGTGCTGCGCGAAGATGTGCCGGAGGTGGAGCAGATATTATCGGCCGGTGCGGTATGCCTTGCGCTGTTGAATGCGGCGCTGGCCTCTGGCTGGGGGGCAAACTGGCTGAGCGGCCCGATGGCGTTTGATCGTGAATTTCTGGCGCAGGGGCTGGGGCTGGAGGCGCAGGAATTTGTCGCCGGGTATATCCATATCGCCAGCGAAACCAGCCGCCCGCCCGAGCGGCCACGGCCCGATCTTGCAGCCCTCACCCGCTGGATTGATGCTTAGCCAAGAGGCCTGAAATGAACCTGTTTCGCGATTTCGCCAAGGCGCTGGGCCAGCTGACGGACCCGAAATTCCGCCGGGTGCTGATCAAGGGGCTGGGGATCAGCGCCTTGCTGTTTGGCGGCGCGTATTTCGGCTTTATCC